>JAITNZ010000035.1 GCA_031290205.1 Spirochaetaceae bacterium | reverse complement strand
CTCTTCGTATGCCGCTGTTAAACGCCCTATCGGGCGCGGCGGCTGGGCGGGGTAGGGCGCAACGCAGTGCGCCCGTAGGGGGAGACTTCCCCCTCCTCTACTGGATTACTACCATAGTGTCGGCTGATTTACCCCGAATTTGGAAGTGCACCCGCCTCCCCCCCTCAGCATAGACCGCGAGCCGATGATGTGTTAGAGTGAACGCTATGGATGCCAGCGATCTGTTTGACTCCCCGCGCAATGCCGATTCCTCGCCGCTTGCCGACAGGATGCGCCCGCAGACGCTCGACGAGATTATCGGGCAGGACCATATCGTCGGTCCCGGCAGGCTCCTCCGGCGCGCCATTGCCGCCGACCGCCTCTCCTCGCTCATCTTCTATGGACCGCCGGGGACGGGCAAGACGAGCCTCGCCCGCGTCATCGCAAACACCACCAAAGCTCATTTTGAAAGCCTTAACGCCGTCCTCGCCGGCATCAAGGATATTCGCGAGGCAATCGACAACGCGCGGGAACGCTTCAGGCTTCACTCGAAGCGGACGATACTCTTTGTCGACGAAGTCCACCGCTGGAACAAAGCCCAGCAGGATGCCCTCCTCCCCTGGGTCGAAAACGGCACGGTTATCCTCGTCGGGGCTACGACAGAGAATCCTTTCTTCGAAGTGAACCGCGCGCTCGTCAGCCGCAGCCGTGTCTTTCAGCTTCTCCCGCTTGACGCCGCCGCCCTCACGCAGACGGCGCTCCACGCCCTTGCAAACCGCGAACGGGGTTACGGCAAGTGGAACGTTATCTTTGCCGAAGGCGCGCTCCCCCACCTCGTCGAAGTTGCCTCCGGCGATGCGCGCAGCCTCCTCAACGCGCTCGAGCTTGCCGTCGAGACGAGCCCCCCCCACTGGCAGCCTCCGGAGGGCGAGACGATAGAGGTGAGCCTCGAAGCCGCCGAGGAGAGCATACAGCGGCGGGCGGTGCTCTACGACAAGGACGGGGACTATCATTTTGATACGATAAGCGCGTTCATCAAGAGTGTGCGGGGAAGCGATGTTGACGCGGCGCTCTACTGGCTTGCGCGGATGGTGAGGGCGGGGGAGGACCCGGCGTTCATCTTCAGGCGTATGATCATCCTTGCAAGCGAGGATGTGGGGATGGCAGACCCGAAAGCGCTCGCCGTCGTCATATCCTGCGCGGAGTCGTTCGATAGAATCGGCTTCCCCGAAGGCAATTACCCCCTTGCCCACGCCTGCATCTACCTAGCGAGCGCGCCCAAGTCGAACAGCGCGATGGCGTTCTTCGACGCGCTTGCCCAAGTCGAGAAGGAGGATGCTGAAATCCCCAATCACCTGCGGGATGCCAACCGCGATAAAGAGAGCTTTGGGCACGGGCAGGGCTATGTCTACCCGCACGCCTACCGCGAGCACTGGACGGCGCAGCAGTATCTGCCCAGCGCCTTGCAGGGCAAGACGTTTTACATCCCGTCCGAAATCGGCTATGAAAAGAAAATCCGGGACGGCGTGCTGAAAAAGCGCGAGATTCAGGCGGCGCACCTCTTTGCGGAAGATATGGAGGGAAAAAAGCTGAGGACGGATGAAGACTTTTTAACCTGGGGCGCCGCCTCGAAGGGGAAGGAAGCGTGGTTCAAGCGCCTTGAATCGGGGCGGTCTCGCCTGCTCCTTGCGGACCGGGACCGGATGATGGAGGCGGCGTCGCCCACCCGCCACAGCCGCATCCTCATCTTGCACGGCGGCGACGGGCTCCTCCTCTGGGAAGCGATGCGCCGTGTGCCCGAAGGGCTTGCCGCCTGCGCCGTCGCCACGGAACAGGAACGGCAGAACCTCCTCACCTTTGCATCTAACGCGGTCTTTAAGGATGATGAGCGGGCGCTGTTCTGTGTTCCGCAGGATGGGGAACACATTCCTTCGCCCGAGGAGGCGCAGCGGGATTTTCAATGCGCCGCCTTCGACATCATCCTCTGCCGCGAGCCCTGGCGGAAGATGCCGCAGGAGCTGAGCGCCGCTGCCTATTTCGGGCGGGAGCTGGAACGCATCAAAAAGCTCCTCAGTCCTGAGGGCGTCTTGGTGATGCTGCAATCCCCGCCGGTTCAAGGCGAGCGCCTCTCCCGCATCTTACGCGCCGAGTGCGCCGCCGGGGACGCGCTTGTGGGAAAATTGGCGGAGGCGGAGGAGGCTTTTTTCAAGGGGGCTGAGCATCCTGAGGGTGAGCATGATGCTGAGCCTCACGCTGAGCTTCATGGGGGAGCACCCTTTCGCCGTGAACGCCGCTTTTGGGATGAAGAGGCGCTCCTCGCCGCATTCGCCGGCGCGCACTGGCAGACCGAAATACGGCGCATCGCCCAGCGTGAAGAGCGCCTCCTCCTCGAAAAAGACATTGCGCTCTGGTTCGGCAAAAGCTCCCGCTGGGGGCGCTTCATGAGCGCCGCCCTCGGCGAAGCCGATTATCAGCAGGTCCGCGCCCTCCTCACCGAGCGCGCCGGACGGGGACCCCTCGTCTGGCGCTGGACTTCGCTCTTGAGCGTCTCGCGGTGTGTAACCACGCATGACACGAATACGCACGAATAAAAAATACCCACTGCAAGCTGCGGGGTATTTTTTTTGGTAGAGGAAATTTTTTGCACATGTGGGGTTTACTACCATGAATTCTAAGCGTTGCCATAATTTAACCGCAGCAAGCTGCGGGGTATTAAACCCCACTGCGAATAAAACTTGACCCGAATGACGCAAGCAACTATATCATTCGCGGTACGGTTTATGGGGAAAAAGGCGATTACAATCAGGCAATCACGGACTGCAACGAGTGTCCTGGACGCCTTTTTCTTGCTAAAGGCAAGGCTTAGACCGTCTGTGGCGGCGTTACCGCGCACCTTACGGTGTAGAACGCCCTTCTCAAATCGAAGGCAAGGCAAAAAGCGCCTGTGGCGCCTCGTTACCGCGCACCTTACGGTGTCGAATGCCCTTCTCAAATCGAAGGCAAGGCATAAAAGCGCCTCAGGCGCCGTTGCCGCGCAGCTTGCTGTAGGGCTTTGCGGTACTGCATAAGATAGAGCGGGCGTAGGCACTTGTTTGCCGCGCAAGGGATTGGAGCGGCGCGTAGCGTTCCCGCCACAGGCGGGAATGGAGCGTAGCGGAACCGCGTAAAGCCCGACCCCGCGCAACGCGCGGGGATGCGCCCATACTGATTTACCACGAAAAATAAATTACACCCCGCGGTGAAAGTGCCTGCGGCACGCCTTGGCGCCCCCTGCGTAAAAATCGCCCCCTGCTTATCAAGGGCAAAGGAAAAAGTGCCATAGGCACCCTTAGGCGCCCTGTGGCGCCGTTCACAGACGCAGTAAAATCTCCTTTATCGCGTTCAATAGAGCTTCGATATCGTTGCGGCTTGTACTCCAGCCTTGTGATATGCGGATGGCGTTGAATGCGGTTTGGGGATCGACGCCCATCGCGTCGAGGACGGGGCGTTTTTTTGCTGATGATGAACATGCCGAGCCGGTAGAAACGGCAAAGCCCGCGTCATCGAGGGAGCGCACCATCACCTCGCCGGGTATTTTGTCGAACGCGCATTGCAGTATATAGGGCGAAAAGCCCGCGTCCGCCTCGGTTCGTGTTTCGGGTATTATCGAACAGCGACCGGTGTTGCGTAAAGATGCAATCAGGAACGCCATGCGCTCTGCCGCGCACCGGTAATTTTCCGCAAGTCGCGGTATACATTGTTCGATACATTCGGCAAAGCGGCATGCGGCGGCGGTATTTTCGGTGCCGCTACGGATTCCGCGCTCCTGTTTGCCGCCTGAAATCAACACATCGATGGGCTTTTTTAAGTAGAGCAAGCCTCCCCCGCGCGGTCCGCCGATTTTATGCGCGGAAAAGGATGCCGCGTCACAGGCAGAGAGGCTGAGGGGGATCTTTCCCAGCGCCTGCACCATATCGCTATGAAAAAAAATCCGCCGCCCTGCCCCTACCCCCGCCGTTGCCTGTTGCTGTATCGAGTCGGCAAGCGCCGGTATATCCGCAATCGCGCCTGTTTCGTTGTTCACCTGCATCACCGAAACCATGCCGGTATTTTTTTGTTTTTCCAGCGCCTTCGTGAGGGTATCCACAGTCACCGCGCCGCGCCGCTCCACATTGATAAAACGGACAGCCGCGCCAAAATCTTTTATCGTTTTACAATTTTCCATAATCGACGGGTGTTCGGTCATTCCGGCGAGTAACGCACCGCTCATTTGCGAAAAATGTTTTAGGTAGGAGTATAATACGATGGCATTCGATTCCGTGCCTCCTGATGTCCAGTAGAGTTGTCCGGGACTCACGCCTAAGGCAGCGGCGCAATGTTCCCTCGCATATTCCAGCGCCTCCCGCGCGGCGCGCCCTTCGCTATGCTTCGAAGACGGATTCCCCCAGTGAATTTTTCCCCCCTCCCCCCGCCCCTCCGGCAGGGCGCGCTCCGTGTTATCGGGGATAGATGTCGCCGCCCAATCAAAATAATATCGCTTCATAAAAACCTCTAACGACAACACAATAAAGATTCGAGAAACTATAGTCATTGCATATGCCGTTTACCCTCCTGAAAACTCTCGTAACTATTCAGATACCCTGAAATCTTAGCCTGATTTCAAAAAAGATTTAAGCGCAAAGTCAAAAAGTCGAAGAAGAGTGCCACAGGCACTTTGTGCCTTCTACTTATTTGCCTTTTTCGACTTCACGGTTTTCTTATTCATCCTGTAACTACCCACATTTTCATTGCTGACTGAATACTAGTATGAGCCGCATTAAGAATTTGTCCACAGATTGCCACAGATATACACAGATTTTCACTCCGCAATTTTCTTCATCTGTGTTAATCTGTGTGTATCTGTGGACATTCTTCTTCGGCATTTTCAAATTGTCTGCGAATGCAAAGGAATAATCATAAAATATCCTTATGAATTCGCCTTTTC
>JAITNZ010000032.1 GCA_031290205.1 Spirochaetaceae bacterium | reverse complement strand
TAACCGCAACAACACCCCATCGGGTGCTATTATTGGGCGGGGTAGCGACGCAATTTTGCGGCGCGTAGGGGGAGACTTCCCCCTCCTTATACTGGAGATTTCCATAGCGCCTACCTGATTTACCACGAATTTTGAAGTGCACCCGACTGAGCACGCATTGACAAAAAGCGTCAGTGGTGTATAATGGTGGTATCAACAAAGGAACTGGAGGATTATTATGGGACTTGTATACACGGACATCACGCTGAAAAATTCAGGGGATGTTCAAAATGTAGGACGCGGGTTTGTCAAAGAGGCTGAGGTCAGGGAAGTTGCGGTGAATGCGTTGGTTGACACCGGTTCGGGGACGCTCGTGATAAGCGAGGAGATTCGTCAAAAACTGGGGCTTGCGATTACCGGGTTGCGCCGTTCCGAACTTGCCGACGGCACCAAACAGGTGTATCAGGTAACCGAGCCGGTCGATGTGCACTGGAAAAACCGCGAAACCTCGTGCCGCGCTCTCGTGGTCCCCCATGCACGCACGGTGCTTCTGGGCGCTATCCCGCTGGAAGACATGGACCTGATAGTGAACCCCGGAGCGCAGGAATTATCAGGCGCCCACGGCGACGAGCCGCTCTGCCTGATTATGTCCTTCGTAAATAACTGTTGCGAGCAATAACGTTCCAATTGACACGGTTGTTTTCCCGTAGCATACTGTAAATATGAATATCAAATACACATATACGCAAGAGAAAAAGTTTTTAGTCGGGCACCTTGATGATTTTCCTGAATATCCAACACAAGGCGAAAACAGAGAAGACTTGGAAAACGGTTTACGGGAAATCTACGCTTGGATAAAGGATGGGACTCTGGAAGGCAGAGAACACAAAGGTGTTTTGAAAATTGCCGGATGAAACGAAACGCCTTTAATTAAACCCCCAATGGCTCGAATCGCCCTTCTCATACTGAAGGCAAGGCAGAAAGTGCCTCAGGCACTGCCTGTGGCGGATTAAAATGCTCGCCCAAAGAGGCGTTGATTTTTGCCGGAGGGCTTCCAAGACTGCCCGCGCTGTGCTATCGTGAAACTATGATACAGACAAAAATACCGCTCCGCAGCGAGATTGCGGAAGCTGATAAATGGAATCTCTCGAAATTATTTGAAAACGATTCCGCGTGGGAGGCAGGGTTTGGTGAGTTTGAAAAACGCCAGGCGGAGGCGCCCGCGTTTAAGGGGACGCTCGCGCAGTCGGCGTCGGCGCTTGCCGCCCTCATGCGGTTTTTGCGCGAGCTCGGCATCCTCGAAGAGCGGCTTGCTTACTATGCCGACCTCCGCCAGTGCGAGGATGAGGGGGCAAACGAGGCGCGGACGATGACGGGACGCCTCACGATTGCCGCCGCCGCCTCGGAAGCGGCGCTCTCCTGGGTAACGCCTGAGATTCAGGCTATCCCGAACCCGAAAATCGAGGAATTTTTGAAGAGCGAGCTGCTTGCCGACTTCAGGATTTATATCACGCGGCTCCTCCGCTGGAAGCCTTATATTTTAAGTGAGGCTGAGGAGCGTATCATCGCCGTGCAGGGCGAGGCGGACGGCATCGCAGGCGACGCCTTCTCCGTGCTCACCAACGTCGACTTTGACTTCGGCACGATCGACACGCCGGACGGAGAACGCCCCCTCTCTCAATCTACCTGGTCGGTGTTCATGGAGAGTTCTGACCGCGACCTGCGCCGGCGCGCCTACACCGCCTTCTATAAGCAGTTTGAGGCTCATAAGACGACGCTTGCCGCGCTCTTTGGCGGCTCCGTTAAAAAGGACGTTATCAAGGCGCGGGTGCGCGGCTTCGGCTCGGCGCGGGAGGCGGCGCTCTTTCCCGACAATGTGCCGCTCTCGGTTTACGACAACCTGATTGCGACGATACACGCGAACCTCGCGCCCTTGCACCGCTATTATGCGTTGCGTAAGCGCGCCCTCAAGCTCGGCGAGCTGCGCCACTACGATACATACGCGCCGATTGTGCCCGAAGCGCACTGGAAGGCAAGCTGGGACGAGGCGGTCGCCATGATAGCCGAGGCGCTTGCCCCGCTTGGAGCTGAGTATGTGGACACCCTGCGGGCAGGTCTTGCCGGCGGCTGGGCAGACCGCTATGAAAACAAAGGCAAGCGGAGCGGGGCGTTCTCGGCGGGCAGCTTCAGCGCCGACCCCTACATTCTGATGAACTACAAGGAAAGCTCCATCCGCGACCTCTTTACGCTGGCGCACGAGGGGGGGCACTCGATGCACTCATACTATTCGGCGCGCTCGAACCCCTACATGCATTACGGCTACACGATTTTCGAAGCTGAGGTGGCGAGCACCTTCAACGAAGAACTCCTCTTCCGCTACCTTGAGCGGAGCACCGCATCGCCTGAGCTCCAACGCTACATCGTGAACAAGCGCGCGGACGACATACTCGCCACGCTCTACCGCCAAACGATGTTTGCCGAATTCGAAAAACGCACGCACGCCCTCGAAGAGGCAGGTGAAGCGCTGACCGCCGACATTTTCCGCACCGAATACCGAAAACTCCTCGAACAGTATTTCGGACCGGACATGGTCTTCGAGGCGGAAAGCGACCTCGAAGGGCTGCGTATACCTCATTTTTATCGCGCCTTCTATGTCTATAAATACTCGACGGGGATTTCCGCCGCGCTCGCCCTTGCCGAGCGTGTGCTGGGCGGCGGCGAGGGCGAGAAGGCGGACTATTTCAAGTTCCTCCGCTCAGGCGGCTCGCGCTTCCCGATAGATTCGTTGCGCGTCGCCGGCGTCGACTTATCTTGCGCCGCGCCTGTGGAGGCTGCCTGCAAGGTGTTCGCAAAACTCGTTGACAAACTGGAGGCGCTCCTTGCGTCGTAAGTTCAGTTTTGACCACATCGTCACGTTTTACGCGTTCGGCTTTTTCTTCTTGTGCCTCGTCATCCTCCTCCCCTTCGGGCTCATCGGGATGATCATCTACTTCACGCCCTTTCGCAAAGCCGCCCTCTTCTGGACATATAAGCTGGCGCAAGGCTGGGCGCGCATCAGTATATGGATGATACGCTCGAAACCCCGCGTTATCGGGCGGGAAAACATCATCAAAAAAGGCGGGCTCTGTTTCGTCAGCAACCATTCGGGCATGTATGACATCGTGCTGCTCCTGTCTTATGCGGGGCGCCCATTTGGTTTCATCGCAAAAAAAGAATTATCCTTCATCCCCTTCCTCAACATTTGGATTCCGCTTCTGGGGGGGCTTTTTATCGACAGAAAAAACCCCCGCAAGGCGTTCGATACGATTGCGCGCGGCGTCCGGCGCATTCAGAGCGGCGGCTCCATGTTGATATTCCCGGAAGGAACGCGCAGTCAGGGCAGGGGGCTGCTCCCCTTCAGAGCGGGCGCGTTCAAGCTTGCCCTCAAGTCGGGAATGCCCATCGTGCCGGTAGCGATCGCCGGTAGCTACGAACTGTATGAAAAAACCGGACTGGTGATCCGGCGCCCCGTCACGATTTCTTTCGGCAAACCCATTTATGCTGAGCAAGCCGCCACGGGCGCGGACCGCCAGAGTCTAGCCTGCGACGCCCACCGCGCGATAGAGGAAATGTTGAACAATGAAGAATGAGCAATGAGCAGGATTGAAAGAATTGCGAATTGGAGAAATTCAGCGGTTCCGATTTTAAACCCGAACCACATGAACGAAGCCGAGAAAAAAGCAGATATTATCTGTTTCGGCAAAATAGTGATAGAGGAGTATGCTCTTCACCCTATTCCTCATTGCGCCTCAGGCGCTTTCTCCCTTCGCCTTCAGTATGAAAAAGGCGTCATCCACTTGGGGTCTGATACCCCGCCCAGCCGTCGCCCCTTGGGGCGGTTCAAAGTGGGGGTGCGGGGGAGATGTTCCCCCGCATAAGCAAAGACTTCAGTGAGACATCTTCAATACCCCGCCCAATAGACGCGCCTGCAAGGGCGTTGTTGCGGTTAATCGTTCATGGCGTGGCGCAGAACAAGTCAACACTAAGCGATATCGCAGGTTCACCTTTAGGTGAGCCTGTGCGCCGCCCCTTGGGGCGGTTCAAAGTGGGGGTGCGGGGGATATGTTCCCCCGCATAAGCAAAGACTTCAATGAGAAATTTTCAATAAGCCGTCACCCCGTCGCTCTGCGGCGGGGATTTTTTATTCCCTATTCTTTGTGCTAAGATTAACGCCTTAGGAGATAGATATGAAGAGTTTTAAGAAATTGTCTGGTTTTGCCGCGATTGTGCTTGCCGCATCACTAGCGCTAAACTGTGTTGGAAAGCAGGGGGCGAGCGAGCTCATCCTGCTTCACACTAACGACCACCATGGGAGCGTCCTTCCCAATGATGGCAAGGGCGGGCTTGCCGAACAGGCGGCGTATATTAAGGCGGTGAAGGCGGTGGAACCGCAGGTGCTCCTCGTGGATGCAGGTGATATTAACACCGGCAGCGCCCTTTCAAATATGTTTAACGCCGAGCCTGATATCAAGGGCTACAACATCATGGGTTACGATGCGCTGGTTTTTGGGAACCACGAATTTGACGGGAAACAAGAAAAGCTACTGGCACAGATGGCGCTGGCAGATGCCCCCTTTGTGTCGTCAAATATCAAAACAGCCGACGGCGCTTTTCTGGGGGGGCGGCAGTATCTGGTGAAGCGTTACGACGGCTTTACCGTGGGTATTTTTGGGCTAACTACCTTGAGGACAAAAATCATTGCCAGCCCCGACGCCAGCCTTGAATTTATAAACGAGGTTGAAGCCGCCCGCGCGGTGGTAGACATCCTACGGAATACCGAAAAAGTTGCCGTCGTTATCGG
Organism: Spirochaetaceae bacterium; assembly: GCA_031290205.1. Classification (GTDB taxonomy): domain Bacteria; phylum Spirochaetota; class Spirochaetia; order Treponematales; family Breznakiellaceae; genus JAITXS01. Next base: position 5,402 of record JAITNZ010000032.1, on the reverse strand, counting down.
AGTTACCCATATTGGCAACGTGAAGGAAGCCCCCGACCACATCACCTCCCCTGAATTGGCGGCGGCGGTGCCGGGTATAGACATCATCGTGGATGGACATTCACATAGCTACATTGCAGAGCCTATCCGCGTGAACGACACCTATATTGTTACCGCCAACGAATGGGGCAAATATGTGGGGCACGGGAAACTTACCGTGCGGGGAGGCAAGCTCGCGGGCTTTAGCTGGAAGGCGATTCCCATTGGTCCCGACCCGGAGGTAACGGAGATGCTGGCGCCCTATATATCCATAGCCAACGAAAGCCTCAAGGAAGTGGTGGGGCAGGCGCAGGATACGTTCGTTTTTGGGAAACGCCGGACCCGATACCAAGAAACAGCTTTGGGCGACATGGTCTGCGACGCTAATGTCTGGTATTTTAGGAGCGTGCACAATCAACAGCTTGATTTTGCCTTACAGAACGGCGGGAACATCCGGGCGGAAATCCCCAAGGGACCGATTACCCGCGAGCAGATTCTCACGATGCTACCTTTCGAAAACTACCTGTTTATTGCCACTCTTAAAGGGAAAGAAATTATCGAACTGTTCGATTTTATCGCCGGTATCAACCAAGGCGCGGGAGCGTTTGCCCAAGTTTCAAAAGAAGTTCGCTACACCATCGACTACACAAGCGGCAAGGGACGCCTCGAAGGTCTGACTATCAACGGTGCGCCGGTGGAAAGTGAGCGTGACTACCGCTTCTGCACCAACGACTATCTTCTTGGCGGTGGGGACGGATACACGGTCCTTACCCAATCGCGGGAGCCCTTCAACACATCGCTGCTCCTCTCCTCGGTGGTGGTAGAATACATCCGTGCTCAAAAAGGGCTGATAAGCCCCGCCACAGACGGACGGATTACCGTAGTTGGCGGCGTAAGCCCCTAAGGGCAGATGATAAACCAGAGGGCTTAGTTGCTACCGGAAAGAAGCCCGGGCAACGGAGCCTTTGATACGTGAAAAGTTGGGAACCATACGGCGATAAAAAGCACGATGTATATCGCAATACTGTTGCGGGCAAGTTCAGTAGCAGTCCACTGCGCCGTAAGATGCCCGTCTTTTAAGAATATATCGAAGCTGGGGAACCACGAAAAAGAAAGCAGCGAGGCAAGCTGTAGTAAGAGCAGGGATAAACAAAAACCTATTATTATCGAAATAGTTCCCAAGAGGAATGTTTCCGAAATAAGAATATTCCTGACACTCTGTTCATAAAAGCCTATTGCCCGCATAGTGCCGATTTCTTTGGTTCTTTCATGGAGTATCAATCTATAGGTAACTGAGGCGCTTACAAGAATAATAATCAACATCATAATATAGAGAAATAATGTTAATATATTGAGCGCATCCAAAATTTGATTGATATCCGAAAGATTGATAGCGATGGGAACAATGAAGATTTTTATTCCTACCCAGAGATCGGCGTGCGCCCTGTCCAGTTCTTCCTCGTTCATGAGCAATGGAGCGGTTAGCGTTTTTACCGATAACGTTTCATGCAATTCTTTTTGGTATTTGTCGATATTGGCGCGGTTGATTAAAAACAATCCGATGCTGGAACAATCATCTTGTTCAAATCCGAGTAGTCCATTCATTGTCCGTCTGGATATAAATGCCTTATAAAACCCAAAAAGAGTGTTGTCGCGGAATATCCTGCCAACGACAAAGTTTCTGGTGTCCTTCTGTTTATTGCTATTCATTAATTCTAAAAGAAGATTGTCGCCGCATTTGATGCCTAAACTCTGCGCGACCCGTTCGGAAAGCAGGATGCTGTTATCATCTAAAGCTCGAGTTTCACCATCCACATAAGATAAATTATCAAAATAGGGGCGTTCATTTTCCCAATCAACACCGTTTAAGTACCGTAAGGGAACTGATTCTCCGTTAAAAAATACAGTTGCGTCATCATTATATAATGTCCGTTCCGCATATCGTGTTACCGGGATTTTTGACTCGTGCACCGCCTCAAAAACTGCCGCTTTAGACCGTACGTCCATACGCCGCTCGGTATAAGCCGGACGTGAACCGATATAACCGGTAAGAATTAAATCTCCGGTATAATGTTCCTGGGCGGAAAAATAGACATTCTCCGCCATGCCAGCTTTTAACGAGGTGATAACAGTAACAATACAAATGCCGAAAGCAAGCGCAAAAAATAAAAATAGATAACGCCTTTTATAGCGAACTAGATACTTAGAAGACAGAGAAATTGTTGCTGCAAAATTCATACAATACTATCCTTCCCGCACCGCAACTACCGGTTCTATACGGACAGCCGTTTCCGCCGGTAGCAACAAGGCAAAAAAACTTAAAACGACAGAAAACACCATCGAGAGCACTGCGCTTGCCCAGTAAAAATTAATTTGTAGAACGGCGCCGCCAAGGAGCGAGGCAAGCAATCCGTTGCTAATCCGCAATGCTGATGTATTCACCAAAGCAAAGAGGACAAGCCCAAGCGCGATTCCCACGATGCCGCCCAATAAACCAAGCGAGCAATTTTCTATGATTAACAGAAGGCGGATATAGCTATCGCGTGCACCCAGAGCGCGTAAGGTGCCGATCTCCCGTGTTCGTTTATAGACGGCAATCAAAAGAATATTCACGATCGCTATCATGCCCGCGATACACACAATGACGATACCCGCGTTATAGAGCGCCTGCAAGAGCAGCACCAGAATTGCGGACATCCCCGCCGCGGCGCGCCAGTCTACAGCAAGGGCGCCATAGGGCTTTATCAGCGTATTTAATTTGTGTATAGTTTGTTTTATATTCGTATACGGCTTTGTTCGTATCAAAATAAAATTCCAAGCGCCGTCCGCCGCACTCATGCTTTCCGTTTTTTCGGTTTCTTCACGGCTTAATTTTTCTACAAGCATATCGAGCGCATTGCCGTCTGGCGCCCCTTCAGCATCTTGTGATAACAAAAATTCTTCGCTAAAAATATCGTCAATATCGGACGCAGCTAACAGATTGAGCGCGTCGGGACTAAGCTCGACATCCGAGCTGGCAACCTGAATTTCGGCAAGCACCCGCGCGGTTTGCGCGTCGCTAAGGACGATACGGTTCATCAGCTCGTTTGCGTTTTTATAGGCAAATATGCCGACAAGCGGCGCTTCCCGAATCTTAAAACCGGCTTTCCCAGCAGAATAAAAACGGACGGCTTCTCCAATGTGCGGCTTTTGCCCGCTTGATTTTTCAAGCGCCGCCGCCTGTTCACGGGTTATCATTGCGCCGGTTTCGCCCTCTTTTAGCAATGAGCCTTCAAGTAAGCTAATTTCGGGAAAGAGCGAAAAATAATTCTTTGCGTCAATGCCGCATACAAAAACGCCGCTTGTTTGCCCATGCATCTCCACTGCGGACACAATTGATATTTGGCTGGTATATGTTTCTATACCGGGCATAGCCTCGACGATTTCAACGAGATTACTATATACCGGCAGTGTTTCGACGGGAAAGAAATCCTCCAGATGAGGGACATTCGCGCCGAAAAGGCTCATCGTAATACCGGCTGCCTTTTCAATCACGATGTCACCGGTAAGAGATTCTACATAGGCTTGATGCAAACTCCGTTCAGATTGACCAAGAATCGTATTGCCGATAAAAAAAAGGAAGGTGATAACCGCAATCAATATCGTGATGATAGCGCTGTTTTTTGTATTTCGAACAATGTTGCGTCCCGCTAAAAGCCATATCATCGTTAGTCCCGATCGCCTTTCTTTGTTTCTGATTTAATATTCCCGTCTTGCAAAAAAATAACATGGTTTGCCATCTCCCATATTACATGGTCATGCGTTGAAAATATAAAGGTGGTGCCCTCTAGCGCGTTTATTTTTTTCATCAATGATAAAATTCGCTCGCCGTTGTGCGAATCAAGGTTTGCCGTCGGCTCGTCGGCAATCACAATTTTCGGCTTCATTACGAGGGCGCGGGCAATTGCCGCCCGCTGCTGCTGTCCGCCTGAAAGCTCCGCCGGAAGATGCTTACGCCTATCGGCAAGACCTACTTCCTCCAGTAGCTGTTCAACATGATCCTTGCGCGCCTTCCGGCGCATTTTTTGTTTCCCCAGCAAGAGCGGCAATTCAACATTTTCAAATACGCTGAGCACAGGCAGCAAATTAAATGATTGAAAAATAAACCCGATAGCTTCGTGGCGCATTGTTGTCTGGTAGCGCCTCGTCCAATGCTCAGCCTCCTCACCTTCTATAATGACGCTGCCCTCGGTCGGTTTGTCGATTAACCCGATGATATTCATCAACGTTGTTTTTCCCGAACCGGAAGGACCGGCGACAGCGATAAAATCACCGCGCACAAGCTGTAAGTTAATCCCCCGTAACGCATCAAGGCGGACTTTCCCCGGATAATAACTCTTCCAAAGATCTTTTAATTCGATAATTATCTGCTTACTAGACATTTTTTATCCTCCCTCCCCCGCCTCATGCCCTAACACTTCCAAAATCAGTGCCGCCGTCTTTTTGAAAGTATAGCGGTTTCTTTGGCTCTCGTCCAGTTGGACTTGGACAAACGGCTTATTATGCAATAACGCAATCAGTTTATCCTTTAGATCACCGGCATCTCCTGCCTTAAAAAAAACAACCGGAAAATCGGCATAGACTTCTTTTAAGACGGGTATATCAGAAATAAGCGCCGGTGTTCCCAGCATCATAGCTTCGAGCGGCGGCAGGCAGAACCCTTCATACAGCGAGGGCTGCACCAGAAGGGCGGCGGATTTGATCAAGCCCCGTAATTCTTCGTTAGAAACATAGCCGGTCCAGCGAATGGAATCGCTTGCCGCATCTTTGCAATACTGAAGCGATGCAGTATCCACGCTTCGGAAATTTTCTTCGGACCCAACAATAACAAGGGTATAATCAAGTCCCGCTTTGCGCGCCCTCTCGAAGGCATTCAACAGAACGGCAAGCCCCTTGTGTTTTTTAATATTGCCGATAAACAAAATTGATTTTGTTTTATTGCCGGTTGTTACATCAACACCACAACAATCATCATCATTATATATATAATTCTGTATAGCGCTGCCTGTTACCACAATTTTTTCCCCCAGCCCCAGATGATGCATAATTCTTTGTTTTGAAAATTTGGATACGGTAAAAATAGTGTGCGATAATTTCCCGGCACGCCGGTAACAATACATACGGGCGATGAGTCCAAGCCGTGAAGTAAGTTCCGGCATATCAGGGAAAATAATATCATGTATCGTGGTAAACACCGGCATTTTGGGGGGGGGGGGGGGGGGGGGGGGGGGGGGGGGGGGGGGGGGGGGGGGGGGGGTGGGGGGTGGGGGGGGGGGGGGGGGGGGGGGTGGGGGGTGGGGGGGGGGGGGGGGGGGGGGGGGGGGGGGGGGGGGGGGTGGGGGGGT
>JAITNZ010000031.1 GCA_031290205.1 Spirochaetaceae bacterium | reverse complement strand
GCGCACAGGCTCACCTAAAGGTGAACCTGCATTAACGTCAGTGTTGGGTTGTTCTGCGCCACGCCATGAACGATTAACCGCAACAACGCCCTTACGGGCGCGTTCATTGGGCGGGGTAGCGCGCAACGCAGTGCGCGCGTAGGGGGAGACTTCCCCCTCCTCCCCTACTCGCTCCCTAATCCCCCCTTCGTCCGAAAAGCCCTCACCACTTGGGCTGTTGTAGAGAAAATCCTAAACGTTAGCGGGCGGGGCGGGGAAGGTTCATCAGAAAAATTCGCTGGTAAAAAACTTTAGTCGGCTACTGCCGACATTGGGTAATGCTTTTCCTAAGTGGCAGAAAAAGCATCCGACAAGAAAACGTACTTGCTTAGGAAATGGGCGCCTGTTTTCTGATGAGCCTTCCCTGCCCCGCCCGTCCCCGCGATTAAAATCGCGGGGCAGCTCAAGTGCGGGAGTTGCTGAGGGGCACCGACTGTAGACTTTTTTGCGTTTTTATTATTACACTTCAGTATGTCCATTTCAAAAACTCCTGTCGTGCAGCCACAGTATGATATGCCGTATCAAAATTTTATTGAATGGCTTGATGCGCGGGAGGCATTTGCCGAAAAGCCGGCTATCCTCTTTCGGGGGGGCAAGCAGAAAGCATTCACCGTGTGGACGTATCGGCGCTTCATAGATACGTGTCGGCGCATTGCGCGGGGGCTGCTTGCGGCGGGGCTGCGCAAGGGCGACCGCGTGGTGCTTTGGGCTGAAAACCGTCCTGAATGGATGGCGGTGTGGATGGGCGCCGTCATTGCCGGCTGCGTGATTGTGCCGGTGGATTTTTTCATTTCGGAAGAGGAATGTCTCAATATTATCAAGTTTACCAAATCGAGGGCGGGGTTTTTTTCCAGCCGCAAGGCTAGCTTTGCCGCCGCCGTCCGCAGCACAGAGCTTGCGCTTGTTACGCCAATTAGCGGGGAGGGTTTTGAAAACTTTGGACGGGATGCTTCGGGGCAGGGGCAAAAAATCCCGACGGCTGACGCGCTTACGGGGGACGATCCTTGTTCCATCGTATTTACTTCGGGCACCACGGGATTTGCCAAGGGGGTTATGCTACGGCACCGGGGCATCATTGCCAATGCAAGCGCCGCCATCGTCATGTTAAAGCCCCGTTTGGAGGACACGTTCATCAATGTGCTGCCCCTTCATCATACCTATCCTACGACCTGCTCTTTTTTTGCGCCGTTCAGTTGCGGGATACCGACGATTGTTGTCGAACGGCTCGCAGGTCCGGTAGTCGTCGATGACATTCGCGACGGGCACGGCACCTTCCTCATCGCGGTTCCCCTGCTCTATGATAAATTCATGGCGGCAATCGAATCAAAATATAACGCACTGCCGTTTTTTGTCCGTTTGCCGCTGGATGTCCTGCGCGCCATTGCACTGTCCAAGGCAAAGCAGGGGAATCCTGATTTTGGCAGGAAGGTGTTTCGCTTCCTGCGAAAAAAAGCGGGGCTCGAATCGATAAACATCATGGTTGCCGGAGGGGGGGCGCTCAATCCTAAGACGGCGGATTTTTTTGATTCGCTGGGTTTTAACATCGTGCATGGCTATGGGATGAGCGAAAACAGCCCGCTGATTAGTGTGAGCAGCCCTGAAAAGAAAAACAATTATTCTGTGGGGCTTCCCGTCCGGTTCACTGATGTCAGAATTGTCGACCAAAATGATGATACGAAAGAGCTGGCTGTGGGTGAAAGCGGCGAAATTATCGTCAAATCGCCGTCTTTGATGCTCGGCTATTATGAAAAACCGCAAGAGACAGCGGAAATGTTCACTGCGGAGGGGTTTCTCAAAACCGGCGATCTCGGTTACATCGATCAAAAGGGCTTTATTTTTATCAACGGGCGAAAAAAGAACCTCATTGTCTCGTCGGGAGGGAAAAATATTTATCCTGAAGAGATTGAGGCGCACTTTCACGGCTCGCGGGTGATAGGCGAAATCCTCGTTCTAGGCAGGCGGGAAGACGAGGCGGGCGAGGCGGTGTTCGCCGTGATATATCCTCACCACGAGGCGCTGAAGGAAGATTATGCTGAGGGCGCTGCTACATCAGCATTCGTCTACCAACTCGTGAAAAAAGAAATTGAGCGGGTAAACCGGGCGCTTCCTGCTTACAAAAAAATTTCCGGCTTTATGCTTCGGGACCATGAGTTTGAAAAAAACGCGCAAAAAAAGATTCGCCGGTTTTTATATAAAGATTATGAAGATCCCGCTAAAACGCCGATAATTGAAGAATGAAACAAATTACTATCGTTTTTTTATTTTTTTCATTAAGCGCTTGGACGGCTGTGTCCCCGATATGGGCGCAAGAAAAACCCGATGCGCTGGCGAAGTATCGTGCGGGTAGAGATTTCGAGACGCGCGGGCGAGAGTCGGAAGCAAATGCAAATTACGACGAAGCAATTAGGATTTGTCAAGATGAAATTAACGGGAATCAGGCGACATCGGATAGCTATGCCGTTTTAACGTGGGCGCTTCAGCGGCAGAAAAAATATGCCGAGGTTATCCGCTGGGGGCAGCGGGCGCTGCGGATTCAGAGTGATTACCGCGTCATCGAAACGATGGGCGAGGCGTATTTCTATCTTGAAAATTATAATGAGTCGCTCAAAAACATGGAGCGTTATACCAATACCGCGCAACCTGGCGACCGCAGTTCCACCGCCTATTTCTTTATCGGCGAGATTTATCGTGTGCAACGAAAGTTTCATTATGCTGATATTGCTTACACCACGGCGGTGCGCCTTGAGCCGGGCATGGCGCTCTGGTGGTTCAGGCTTGGTTTAGCGCGGGAAGCGCTTGGCGATAAAATGTATGCGGCGGAAGCATTCGAGCGGGCGCTCCGTATCAATCCTGCTGATACCAGAGCGACAGAAGCATTGGACCGTGTGCGCAAACCGGCATAGCGCGCTCATCTTCCTGCTATTCGCCGCAGCCCTGCTCTATGCTGAAGATACCGAAACGGAATCGGCGTCGGCATCTGGCATGGGTTTAACGCTTCCCCCCCTCTCACTGTTCTACCGCGCGGCGCTCGATGAAAATGTGCGCTTTTCGCCTGATTGGAAGCCGACTATCCCCCCTGATGCGTTCAGCGTCCTGCATGGGGGGGGGTATAGCGAAATAACACTCACCATCGATGAGGCTGAATATCGGTTGTCAAAGAATCCAGACGGCAGCCTGAACACATTTCCATTTTTTTACAACGGCGCCGTTTACACCGTTGAAGTGCTGTTCGATACGGGAAATACTATTTCGGGCTTCACTATAACTATACACGATAGTAATACCAATGATGATGATGATGATGAGCATGAGAGCGAGCATGAAGATGATAATACTGAGGGCAATGCTGGGGGCATTGCCGCTGTTACTCCTAGTGGTGATACCACTGCTGAGGGCGATAGCGACAAACGAATTGAGGTTGCCTTTGGGCAGTCCCGTGCTGAACCTTCCGATTTACTAGGAAGCAATCCGAGTCCGCAGATTGTGCGGATACACGAGGATGATGCATATTACTTCGTGTCGTTTGCCTATTCAAATAACGAAATTATCGAAACCTATTTTTCAGAGGACGGCGCGTTACTCTTTCTCTACCGCATTCATTTTAGTAGTGATGAACACTCTAATTATATCAGCATTGAAAAACGGAGCAGTGAAGAATCAAACGTTACGCTGATTTATTACGACAGCAGGGGAGACATCACAAAAATGATTTTGCCTGATACTGAATACGATGCTCTCTATAACCACAACGGGGTGCGCTATTGGGAAAAACAGAGCGCCAACACCGATGATACAAAATACGGGGAAAAAAATATTCAGTATGATGAAAGACATATCCCTGTGCGCGAAACAATCAGCAGTGCAGAGGGTACAGTATATATTGATTATCAATACCAATTTGATGCACAGGGAAATTGGATAGAACGTCAGGCGGCATATAAAAAAGAAATGTTAGGCGTCTTAATTACCGTCGATGAAAGCATTATTAAAAGAACTATTATATATCCGCCTTAGGCGGTTTCTGCCTTGCCTTTGGTAAGAAAAGGGCGATTCGTTCACTTGGCGTTTACTTGAACAATGTAAAAACAAAGGAAGCAATGTGTTGATATTGTTCTATTAAGAATTTGAAATGGGAAATTATGAAAGAAACTGAAAATTGGCGGGAAGCGCTCTATACTAAAACACTGCACGATGAACTCCTCGGGCTTGAACGGCGGCGGAAAAATAGTCCCGATTGTTCGATTGCCGAGTTGGAAGGCACCTTAAAACATCTCTGGACGATGGAGGGAGCGGATTGGCTTGGCAGGGGCGAAGTGCAAGACTTGCACCTTTCGGCAACGATTGCCGCCCATGAAGAATTCCTGAGCGCATGGAAAGCGGAAACACAAAGTGAAGGCAAGGCAGTCGCCGCCTGTAGCGGTAAAGTAGTGTTAGGCTTGGGCTCGAACAAGGGCGACTCAGTAACAATATTACAAAACGCGATAAACGACCTTCGTGCATATATAGCTCGCTTACACGCCGCCGCCTTCTATAGAAGCGCCCCCATGCACATCGAGAACCAGCCTGATTTTTTTAATACCGCAGTGTGCGGCGCCTTTGAGGGCGCCCCCCACCGCTTGCTTGAAATTATTCATCGTATCGAAGCAAAATATGGACGTGATAGGCAAAGTGAAATCCGCTGGGGGCAGCGGAGCCTTGATATAGATATATTGCTATTCGGTGATAGTATTATCAAACAGAGTGATAGCCAGTCACTGGATTTAGAAATACCCCACCCGCGCCTGAAAGAGCGCCGCTTCGCGTTAGAGCCCTTACTCGAACTGGAACCCGATGCCATAGACCCGCTTTCGGGGGAACGCTACGCTGATATATGCGCGCGCCTTAGCGACCAGGGCGTTAGACGGCTGTAGGGATAACTTAGGAAGAAATTGTCCACTGATAGACACAGATAGACACAGTTAGACTCAGATGAAGAAATTGTAAGGAATAAATCTGTGTGAATCTGCGGATGATGTATTAATGGATTTTAAATACGGCAAGCGTTTCTATATGTTCCGTCTGTGGATAAAAATCATAGAGGGTAAGCGACTCCAAGGTAAAGCTGGCGGCAAGCTCTCTAGTATCGCGGGCAAGCGCTGTCGGGTCGCATGATACATAGATAAGTATATGCGGTTTATGTTCACAGAGCCATTTCCGCATCGAAGCTGACAGCCCCTGCCTGCTTGGGTCAACTACAAGAAAGTTATAAGGTTCATTTTTTCGCTGCGCCTTCTTTACCCATTGATTGTCTGTCTCCGCCCAAAAATTATTTTTACCACGCGGCGCGGCTGAGGGACTGCTTGTGTGCGCAAGGTTATCACGAGCAAGCGAAAGAGACGCTGTATTTTCTTCAAGCAAATCTAGGTGAGGAAAAAAATCCTGTAAAAAAACGGCGAATGTTCCGACGCCGCAGTAAAAATCACCCGCGCGGGATTTTTTCTCGGCATTCCCCGCTAACAACATAATCCGCTCGATAAGTTTTTCAAGCAGCGCTCCGTTGCTTTGGAAAAAAAGCGCCGCATCGACAAGCAGCTCTTTCCCGCAGAGCATTATTTTACCGCGCGCTCTGCCGCCCTCTTCGAGCAATGTTTCACCTCTGCCGTAGACAGTCCATCTATCTTTATCAAGCGGCGCCTTAATCTTCCCCTCCCGCAAAGCGCGGCGCACGAGCTTGTTCGCAACGAGGCAATCGTTTATCGGTATAATATCGTTACTGCGTAGCGCCGCAAAACCAACAGAGGATGCGACGACTCGCTCGATGGCAAGAGGCTTATACCGCGCGGTGCTTTTTGTCCCAAGCGTTTTATCGACGCGGTGAAACTGAAAGCGATCGCGATACCCATACGGCTCTGATGCCACAATCTCAATATCAGGAAGCTCAAGACCGGCAACACGCGACAAGAGCGCGCGTAATTTTTCTTTTTTTTGTTTAAGCTGCGCCTCATACTCAATATTCTGCATCGAACAGCCCCCGCAGCGCCCAAAATGAGGGCAGAGTGGCGCTTCAGTCGGCATCACAGATTGGACCTTTTTTATGAGGAAAATAATTCATTTTGGTTTTGCAGGAAGCGCGTCATCTCGAGCGCGGCACGAGAAGGCGGCTCTTCTTTTTCTTCCGGCGCGGGGCTATGCGTTTGTCGAGCTTTGCCGAGTTCCGAATATGCGGTATCACGGCGCGGACGGCTTTCAACTTCACGGGAAAGCGTCGCTATCCTACGGTCGGTTTCCGCAAGAATTATTTTTAATTGCTTCACGCGCTCTTCTACCAACTGTGAATCCCTATCGGTAATGCGGTCGATTTCATCTAAAATTTGCTGCACCGCTTCTTGTGTTTCTTCCGGTATCCTTTCGATTGCGGTCCTTCTTTTAACAAAGAAGCGCAAATAAAAAAATGATACGACGCTTACCAATAACGCTAACGATGAAAATATATATGCCATACATTACCCGCTTATATCAACATATTGTCCCAGATTAGGATCGTGAACAGCACGCATCGCCTGCGCGCTCTGGTGGTTTTCATCATTGTTGTTACCGGTAAACTTTTTGTTGTTTGCATTGTTTCCGCCCCGTTGCTGTTTGTCTTTAAGCTTGTCGGGACCCTCGCCTGAATCATCCGCTTCTAAGACGGATTTTTGCTTTTCCGCATTTATTTTTTGTTGCACATCATTTTGCATAAGTGCATGCAACGCAGAGCCCTCTTTTTGAACGGCAAGCTCTTTCCCTATGTTTTCAATCTGAGAAAAAAGTGTTTGCAAATCGAGGGGTGTTATTGCCATAGACGATTACTTTCTTTTTTTTGTTTCGCTAACATTCGCTTCGGCAATTATTTTTCCATCTTGCAAAATAAAGTTAATCGCTTTATATTCATTGCGAACTGTATATTTTTTATCTTTTATACATACAATAACACCCGGGCATACTTTCGCCGATGAGCATACGCGTCCGGTAAAAGATATTGATTCCATAAGCGTGCGCAATTCATCAATCTCTTTATTCAATGTTTCCATCTCCTCGCTCAGTTCCGTTTTCTTTTGGGTTAATTCAACTAAATACGCCTCTTTGTCTTCTGATAAGGTTTTACGCTGCTCCTTGATGCTGTGTAATGTTTGCAGATTTAATTGAATATCCGCAAACTCAGCATTTAACTCTTCTTTCCTGTTGGTAAGCTCTTCCATTCTTCTTTTTGAGTCAGGGTCGTAGCCCACTTCAAGTATTGTTTCGGTGCTCGACTGCGGGCTGCCCAATATCTTTGCGTTGATTAATTCACCGGCACAGAGCCTTCCCCCGATTATCGAAGCCCGCTTCCCATTGCAAAGGATTTCTTTTCCCGCACTCACGGTCGAATTAAGAATGCCATCGGAAACTACCACCCGTTCACGCGCTTCTATATCGGCGTTTTCGATAAATTTCGCGGCAATTGACTTTTTAGAATGAATCTTCGCCCCCTCCTTGCCGTTAATACCATTTTTGATGAAGATTTCGCCGTCAGCGCTAAGTGAGGCTTTGTCAACCGAGCCGTTCACTTCAATGCTTCCCGCAGCTTTAACATAGAAGCCCTCTTCAACATTCCCTTTAATAACGACGTTTCCAAGAAAGATAATATTTCCTGTTTTAAGATTTACGGAACCTTCGACAACATGAACCAACTCGACATTTATCTTGCCATTGGTCAGCGTTACCTGCCCGTTGATATCCGATAGTATCGTCAATCCGTCAGGATCTAAGCTGACATTCTTACCAAGCGGCATCCCCCCAGTATCTTTTCCCGCTTGCGCGGGAAAAGTTTTTCCTGTTACAGTAAATCCATCTATGCCCTCTTCGGGCGGAACTTTTTTCGCAAGCCGTTCACCTTTAAGAACATTTTGAATGGTATTGATCTCCCTAAAATCAATTTTACCGTTACTGGATTCTGTAATGCGCGACTTGGTGATATCAGTTTCAAAATAATATTGTACATGTGAATTCATTCCGTCAATAGCTTTTTTGCCGGTGGCGACACATATTTTTTGACGGTAAATAGGTTTATCTGCAAAATTTTTTAAGAAATCTTCGTTGATTCCATTCGTTACTCCTTCTTTGGTTAAAAAACCGCGATATTCTTCGTAGCTAAAATCAATACCGCCTTTACGCGGGGCTGATACGGTAATGTATGCGTTCATTTCATCGCTGCTAATTTCAACAACAACACGCGTCTCGTTTCCTGCCGTATGTTCGCAATCACCAATACGGCAATATGTTGATGACGGGTTATCAACGGCACGGGACACAATTTTTCTGTCGTAATTTTCAATATAATAATCTTCTAACAGATTCTCAGCCTGTTTAAGATTTGCGAGTGAGCCTTCACCAATAGGCGGCGTAACTTTCAGGTATACGCCATCAGCGCGCCTTTGCACAAAGACAGAACCGTCAGTATCATCAAGCAGCTCGACATTGAGGTCGTCAATGGTTTCGACTTCAATGTCCGTGTCCTCTTTTTTATTGCGAGTTAATTCGGATACGCGGATTTTGCAAATGTTTTCGCCTATACCAAGAAACGCTGTTTTTTGTAAGAGCACTTCGTATTCAAGCCGGCGGATTGGAATGTTCAGCGTTAGAGATGCATGAGTAAGCGCTTCTTCAAGATTAAAACCTTCCGCCTCAACAACATTAATTGCGCGGTCTTTTTCCAGTCTTTCTTTTATAACGCTCTGTAAGCCGGCAAAATCAATCATTAAATGCCTTTTCTACATTATTCCCTTGCGGACATTGGTCAGTTTCGCACGAATACGCAACATCGCTTTTGAATGAAGCTGCGAAACTCGCGACTCGGTAATACCCAGTATTTCGCCAATTTCTTTTAGCGTACAATCCTCGTTATGATATAAAACAATAATCTTTTTTTCTTTTTCAGGCAGCTGGCTAATTACATCAATGACAATACGGCGTATCTCGTTGCGCTCAACAACAACATCAGGATTCAGACTCGAAGGAGATTCTATCGTTTCGCCAATCGATAATTTGTCGTTCTCGTCACCCGAAAACCACACATCCTGCAATGAAAGTATCGAAGTGCTGGAAATCTTCATCATCATTTTTCCAAACTCGATTTCATCCATTTTAAGATAGCCGGCAATTTCATGGTCGGTCGCCGGGCGTCCAAGCTGCGCTTCAAGACTGCCAACCGCATCCTCAACCTCCCGCGCCTTTTGCCTAATTGAACGAGGCACCCAATCGGTCGAACGGAGTTCGTCGAAAATCGCCCCGCGAATACGGGTTACCGCATAGGTTTTGAATTTTACATCTTTTGTCGTATCGAATTTTTCGATAGCATCAAGCAAACCGAACGTTCCACAGCTTACCAAATCGTCAAATTCGACGTTATGCGGCATCCCGACAGCAACCTTGCCGGCAACATATTTTACAAGAGGCGCATACTGTCTGATGAATGTATCGCGAATCCTTGGCTCTTTCGTTTTACGATATTTTTGCCAAAGTTCTTCTTCAGTATATTCATCGAGAAGGGATTTTTCCATAATCCTATCCTTCATCCTTATTCAGCATAGTCTGTATCGCTCCGGCAATTTTTTTCCCATCCGCATCTTTGCCAAAATCACTCAATTGAACATCCCGCTGTGGTTTGTCCCCCACCGACATCTCCACTGTCCCCAAAAGCTCAGGACGCGCAACCGATGCCGCCGGCGCTTCCGCCCCTGCCCTTTCCATACCGGGCATTCCGGGGATAAAGTCGCCCATATCCATGTCAATACCACCGTCAGCCCTTGCCTCTGCGGGAACGGCAGGGGCAAAATCTTGTCCTTTCGGATTATACGCTATTTCATTATTTTGTTCCAGCCCCTCTGATTGTGTTTTAAGAACGGTATTTTTTTGGCTTTCGTCGGAAATAGCACCGTCATCCGCAGACTCCTCCTCTTCGCCGACAGAAAGGTCAACATGCACCCCGCTTTCCGGCACACTGAGAGGAGGATTTTCGCCGGATTGAGCATCGGAGAGTGCTTTTTGATACAAAACTGAAATCAGCGCGCCCAGCACAAAAAAAACTATGCCGAAAACAAGCGCCCTGATAAAAATCATGCCAATCGTCGACCCGCTTATTAAGCCAATAAGAAAAGACAAAATAAACGCGATTCCCGCCGTCGCCCCCGCAATCTTAAAATCGAAGTCCACAGGAATAATTTACCATAAAACAAAGCTTGCTACAACTCCCCTCCGGGTGCACGGGTGCACTTCAAAATTCTGGGTAAATCAGGTAGGCGCTATGGAAATCTCCAGTATAAGGAGGGGGGAAGTCGACCCCTCGCCCGATAATTGCACCCGAACCGGTGAGGGTGTTTACGCAATTAATCTAGCACGGCGTAGCGCCAGCGAAAG
>JAITNZ010000030.1 GCA_031290205.1 Spirochaetaceae bacterium | reverse complement strand
CGGGGCGCCGCCCCGCAACGCCCCGCTGGGGGGGCGAGGTGCCCCCCCAGACCCCCCGTTAGCATTATAGGTATCACTTTAGAATTTACCCCGAAAAATAAATTGCACACCTGCCGGAGCGGTCTGAAAGGGGCAGCGGTAGAGCTGCGGGATAAACGGGATAGCCGATTTTCTTCGTCTACAGCAATCCCCGGATGTAGTTTCGGTTCGACTCGGCTTCGGCTTTGCGGGCGGCGTCCTTTGTGAGGGGGATGCCCCGCTCGTACCAATCGAGCGCCTCCTCGTACTCCCCCGTCATGTAGAGCGCACGCGCCATGAGGAACATCGCATCGGCGTCGCCCGATCGGTTTTCCATGTAGCGCCTCAGCTGGGGAACAGCGTCGGCGGGGCGCTCAAGCTCAAAAACATAGAGGACGGCAAGCCCGTAGCGCGCTTGGGTATAGCTGCCCTCAATCTCTATCGCCCGTAAGTAGGCGGCTTCCGCCAAGTTAAGGTAGCGTCGCGAAGCAGTGCCTATGCCGCCGGAACCTTCCTCGTAATCGAACATCGACTTTGCCGACTGCGCGGCGTTCAGCGCGGTCAGATAGTGGAGCGTCTCGTCATCCGGCTTGAGCTCGATAGCCCGCCGGAGCGCTTTTACCGCTTCAAGAAACATACCCTTATCCTGAAACCGTATCGAAAGTATCTTCCAGTAAGTAGCCGTCTGGGCGGCATCTTTGACGTGCAATTCTTGCAGGTCTTCGTAAGCGGCGATTGCCCGCTGCAAATCTTCGATGGTGCGTGGCACGCCCTTGCGCGGTCCATATTCGGCAATCCGCGTCGCCATATCGCGGTGTTCCTTATCCCGCGACCAATGGTATACAAAAAAAACACCACCCACGAGTACTACGCCTCCGGCAATCGCACAGACCGTCTGCTTAATTCTTCTCCAATTTTCACGTTTCATAGCTCTATCAGGCTTCGACATTTAGGTATCCTCCAAGTATGGGTGATGGGAGTGGGGCTATGGGGGAATCACTCCGCAATCATTTTTCAGCGCTCCTTTTCTATATCCGAAATTCGAGTGTAAAAATCATCGTTTTTTTGCCTTGCCGACATTATTTAAGGTTCCACTACTCATGTTTGTAACCATAAATCCGTATTATTTCTTTGTCAATGCCCTGGCAGAGCGGCAGGTGCACTTCCAAATTCGTGGTAAATCAGGTAGGCGCTATGGAAATCTCCAGTATAAGGAGGGGGGAAGTCTCCCCCTACGCGCCGCAAAATTGCGTCGCTACCCCCTCTGGGGGGGGCCGCCCCCCAACGCCCCGGTGGGGGGGCGAGGTGCCCCCCCAGACCCCCCGTTAGCATCATAGGTATCACTTTAGAATTTACCCCGAAACAGAAAGTGCACCCCAGCAACTCCCCATTTGTGCTGCCCCGCGATTTTAATCGCGGGGACCGGGCGGGCGGGGACCCCTCACCGAAAACAGGCGCCCACGCCTACGGCGGCATTTTTTGCGTACTGTGTCCTCGTCCCAAGCAGTAGCTTGGGATTTATTTCGGTAGAGTTGCTACCAGCGAATTTTTTCGGCAAGGCTTCCCCGCCCGTCCGGCTACGTTTAGGATCAACACCTACCGCACAAGCGGTGAGGGCTTTCCGACGAACTGGGTGGGTGCTGGGTTTGCTGGCTGACAGTAAACCCCAAGAGCAAACGCGTGGCTAGAAGGATGGCAGCGGCGCGTGCACGCAGTGCGCGGTCCACTGCCCGAGAAAGCCTTCCCCCAGCACAAGTGCGGGAGTTGCTGAAGGTATTGATGACAAATCATGTAAAGCGGTATAGTCTAAGCATGGCAACAGTTTCAAACTTGGAAGGGACAAGACTCGCCTCCGCGCTTTTCGCGGGGAAACCGGACGCAAGCCTTGCCGCGCAATTGCAGGTATCGGCGGAAATCGCCATAAAAACCTCATTGAAGGTGCAGAAGGATGAGCAAGTGCTGATCATCAGCAACCCCGCATCGGTTCAGTTGGCTATCTCCGCCGCGCTCTACGATGCGGCGGCAGCGGCTGGGGGGAAGCCCGTGCTGCTCATCCAAAACACCAAGTCGCAGGTCGATTTTGCCGAGCCTGCCGTTATTGCCGCCTTCGGCTCGGAACCGGAGGTAGTTATCTCGATAAGCGCGGGGAAACTCGGCAAGGACGAGCGGGGCATAGCGCATCCGTATCCGTTTGAGGGCAAAGGTTACGACCACATCTTCCACCTCCTCCAATACGGGAAAAAAAGCACGCGGGGTTTCTGGTCGCCGTCGATTACCCTCGATACATTCATCCGCACCGTGCCCATCGATTATGCCCTCTTACAAGAACGTTGCGCCGCCATCGCCGCTATTTTAAGCGAAGCGGAGAGCGTCCGCGTTAGCGCGCCGGGGGGGACGGACATCAGGCTGGGGCTTCGGGGAAGGGCTGCAAAATCGGACGACGGTGATTTCTCGAAAGGCGGGGCGGGCGGCAACCTCCCCGCCGGCGAAGTTTTTATCAGCCCCGAAAACAACACTGCGGAGGGCGTCATCGTGTTCGACGGCGCAATCAGCGTGAACGAGGGCGACATCGTCATTGCCGAACCGATAGTCTGCGAGGTTCACGGGGGTTTTGTAAGTGAAGTGCGCGGCGGCGCCGAGGCGGAAGCCCTAAAAGCGACGATACGCCTCGCCGAGCGCAACGCATGGGACTTCGAGAAGAGCGGCAAACTACCCAGGGGTATGGCATCCGTCTATGCCCGAAACGCGAAAAATATCGGCGAACTCGGCATAGGGCTTAACCCAGCGGCGCGGATCACCGGCAACATGCTCGAAGACGAAAAAGTGTATAAAACTTGCCATTTTGCCATCGGACAGAACTACGATGAGGACGCCCCCGCCCTCATCCACCTTGATGGGCTCGTGAATAATCCGACAATCACCGCCTTCCTCCCCTGCGGCACCGAAACCCTCATCGAAAAAGCCGGCGAACTTTCCCAGAGCCTTCTGTCTTGAACTGCCCTCTCTTCCATACCAAAGGCAAGGCTGAAAGCGCCAGTGGCAGCCTGGCAGTAGCGCGTTATGCCGCGTACCGGAGAAAGCCTTCCCCCTCATCTAAATATCCTCAGCCCCAGAGTGGCGATGATGCCGTTTTGTTTGGGGTATTCGGCGCTGTCGGTAACGTGATACGAGTGTGATTCTCCGTCGTTTGCGCTTCCGTCGTCGAGGTCTGTCCAGTACGAAAAAACAAAACCGGCTTCGAGGGAAAACTCGATAGGATATTTGCTCAGTTTGTGTTTGGCGCCGGCTTTGATGATATAGAACCACTGATACGCACCGTCGTGTAAAAAATGTTTTCGTAATGCGGGATTCTCGCTTCGGTCAGAGCCTGCAAGCTCGGAAAGGTAGGAGCTGCCGTCTACCGCGCTGCTTCCATAGTCGGCGCCGTGCCGTATCATCTGAAATTGAGCGTTAAACATGGTGTTTATGTAAGGCGCAAAATCAAAACGCAGGCGGACTTCGTCCGAATTGGGGGGCAAGTAATACCCCATACCATACCCATGATTCATATACGCTTCTTCCATCGCTATTCCGTCATACCACGGCGTTTTATCAACGGTAATATGGGTGTAACAATAGGGTTCTATCTTGGTATAGCTTAGGGTGAGCGTTCCAAAGTTAATCCATGGGAGGCTGAGTTTCGCGCCCGCCTGATACGCATACATCTCTCTGTCCAGCGAAAAGAAATTGTCCTCAAAATTTATTTCGTCGATAAATACCGACATCCAGATAGACCCCAAGCCGGGTTTTTGAAGCTTTAGGTCGGCGAACAGCCCGATATTATCAAAATCTCCAACATTATTTTGATAGAGCATATTGCCAATTAAAGGAAAAAGATAGCCCAATTCAAAACGCTTGGGCCAAACGGCTGAATCACCAAAATCAAAATGAATATAATTCTTGTAGTTGAATTCAACCATCATAATAGAAAAAATATTTTGAAATGTTCTGGACGATTCCTGAATCCCATAGGCATCATAATATTCAAGAAAGCCGGTTAAACTTGAAAAACTAAACCACGAGAAGGGGCTTATCGTCGCCTCCAACCCAAAAAAAGGCTGGGCGGTTTTATTCAGAACGAGACTGCTTCCCTCCGCCATACTCGCCCACTCACGTCCGAGCCTTCCAAACCTAAAGCTGAGCTTGTCGTCAAACACAGCCCCCGATAGCTCGGCAAGCGTGTTGAACCCCAGCGCAAAACCTACGGGCCACCCTGTCGGACCGCTTGAGCTTAAATTGCTTGTGTTAAACACAAATCCATCCCAGCGGCTTCGATAGGCATAAGGGAAAAACGCCGAAGGATCGCTGTACGTGGTGATGAGCTTCTGCGGGTCATCGACATTCACCTGGTAGCTACCCAGCGCGGAACGCTCGATAAAGAGCAACGAAACCGCTATCGAAAAGTCAAAGCTTAAGTGTGAACTTAAATCACCTGAAATATGCGCTCGTATTTGTTCGTCGATTCCCCCATGAGTCCCATTCTCTTTGAAATAGGCAGCCCCCGATGCAAGCAAATCAGAATCAAGACCGAATTCGAGCGAGAACTTTGTCCCGCCCGTCGTCTCCGTCCTGCCCGTGTATATCCCGCGCTGCCAGTTAAAGCCCTCTTCCGCCGGCACAAACTTTTCGCGCACACTACTGATGATGGCTTTTTCGCTGTCGCTCAAGGCGCGTCCGCTTTCCGAAGCAAGCATCGCGTCCAGCGTTTTCAGCACAAATGAACGCTGATACGGCTTTGCCAAGGGGAGGGGCGGGATGAGCGCGCGCGATTCTGCCTGCTCCAAAAAGAAATATACCGAATCGTCAAGCGGCACCGCATTATGGGTCTGCGCCCCCGCATTGACCGTCCAAAGTAACAGCAAAGCCGCCATGAAAGCACTCAGTGCGGAAATTTTTTTCATACAAACTCCTAAAAAGTCAACTGCTTGCAGCCAGCTTTCTTACCAAACGGAAGGCAAAAAGCGTCATTGACGCCTCCTATAAAAGTCAGCTAGTTTGCCGCCAGCTTTCTTATCAAACGGAAGGCAAAAAGCGTCATTGACGCCCCGAATGGGTATAATGTGTGGCTGTAAAAGTATCACAAGGGGGGGTGATATACAAGCCCTACTGGACTTGTTTCTGTAAACGGAGTAGACTGACCTTGTGCTTCAAAATAAGGAGAACAAATATGTTTGAAGTAGTTTGGCTTTCACCTGATGGAAAATTTTATGATATAGAAACGAGTCGTATAGATTTTGTATTTGACCATCCTAAGTTATTTGGGACCACGTTAGCAACAATTAAAAAAGCATATAATTGAGGAGCGCATTATGGATGTGATTTATCTTTTTTACGAAAAAAGCGGAGTCAAAATTCCGTTCTATGATTATGATCCTCAGTTGTTTACTCAGCTTAGGTCTAGCGGCTTAGGGTATTGGGACTCTGCACATCGAAATTTTGTGCTGGAAAAAATTCCTTCCGGCGGTGTAAAGGCGTTTTTTTCGCGACGTCCGTTCGTTGAAGCCGGAAATATGGCGGGAAATTCGGGGGAAATGTTGAGTGTGATTTCCCCGCCGCCGCTTACGATTGATGGTTTTTTTTACCGCCCTTGGGAATCCGAGCCTGATAGTGCGTTGAAATCTGCGTTGAAAGCCGACTGGTTTTCCCATGAGTGGGCTGCCCGGCTTGAAACTGAGCTTCAGGCGCGGAAGTATAGCCCTAAGACGATCAAGGCGTATCGGTATTATACCGGAGAATGCTGCGGTTTTTTGCAAAAACCGGTTGAACAGGTAACGAGCGAAGATATGCGGCGCTTCATGGCGCATCTTAACTCGGGGCGCTTGTATTCGGCATCGTCGATCAATTTGGCAATCAGCGCGATGAAGTTTTTTTACCGGAACGTTTACACGCAACACGAAGCAGACGGCACGGAGAGCGCCATAGAGGGAACGCGCCGCCCCAAAAAGGATTACCGGCTTCCGGTAGTGCTCGACAAGGAGGATGTTCGCCTGACCCTTGACGCTGAGGAAAACCTGAAACATCGGCTCTTGCTGACGCTGGTGTATTCTGCCGGGCTTAGAGTAAGCGAGGCGGTGGCGCTGAAAGTGCGGCACATTGATTTACAGCGGAAATTAATCCTCGTGGCAAGCGGAAAAGGACGGAAGGATCGCTATACGATGCTGGCACGCAGCGCCGAGGATCTATTCGCCGAATACTGCCGCGTCTACCAGCCGAAGACGTGGCTGTTTCCCGGGCAGCACCCAGATTCGCATCTTTCGATTCGAAGTGCGCAAAAGGTGTTTGAACACGCTCTTACGAAAGCGGGAATAGAACGTGCGGCGAGTATTCACGGTCTGCGCCATTCATTCGCAACCCACCTTCTGGAAGGCGGCACGGACATCCGCTATATACAGGATTTGCTGGGGCATAGCTCTGTCAAAACAACCCAGCGCTACACCCATGTAGCCCGAAAAAACGCGCTTTTTGTAACAAGCCCGCTTGATGCCTTGTAAGTTTTCAGAAAATCGTGTTTTTTCGAAAAAAATGGGAAAATAAAAAATCCCCGCCGCAGAGGGGCGGGGTATCAGACCTCAAGTTGATGACGCCCTTTTCATCCTGAAGGCGAGGGCAGAAAGCGCCTGAGGCGCAATGAGGCAATACCTTCAGGCCCGCCCGTCCCCGCAATTAAAATCGCAGGGGTGCACAAATGGGGAGGAGATGAAGGTACCCTCTTTACAGTTTTTCATTTTTATCCGATAATCAAATGAGATAAAAGTTTGAATTTTATACGATTGACACAATCAGCTTTATCAGTTATAATGCAAGCTGATTGATATTTAAGGAGCGGAGAAAGGAGACCCGTATGAATAAAGGCAGTTTAGTAGCCATTTTCTCTATTTTATTTTTTGGAAGTTTGGCAGTTTCTGCGTTTGCGGACAGCAGTACTGTTGAAATGTCGTCAAGAATCCTTGACAGCTTTGACGGGACACCCTATGTGGTGGACGGCGAAGAGTATCATTATACGTGGCAGGCTGTGGCGAGCAAATACACGACCAAGACCAGCGAGCAGTCATTTCCGATTGCCAACGTGGTAAACACGGCGCCGCTGACGTTGACTCGTCTGGCGGGGGAGGGCGGCGCGAAAAGCCTCGGCGTTCAAGGCGCGTTTGACCGAAACGGCTATAATTGGATAGATATTTATCCAACTATCAGCGGTGGCGCCGAACAAGCTGCTGAAATCCCGTTACTGGGACGGACGCGCGCCATTGACGTGTGGGTTTGGGGTTCAAACCTCAACTACACCCTCGAAGCCTACATTCGGGATAACAAGGGGATGATACACGTCATTCCGCTTGGAAATCTCCATTATGTGGGCTGGAAGAACCTACGGAGCAATATTCCCACGTCAATTCCGATGGTTACCAACATTATTCCGCGTTCAACGCATGCGGTAACATTTGTCAAGTTCAGGCTTTGGGCGGACCCTAAAGAGAAGGCATATCTTGATGTCGAGCACGATGCTACAGGAAAGGTAACAAAAATCATTCCTTTCTATCTGTATATTTCGCAGCTAAAGGTGCTTACCGATGTCTACGAAACGATATATGATGGTGATGAGCTTGCAAATCCGAAGACAGTGAACGAGTTATGGTCATCTGCCGGCGGCGCCGCGCCGAATGCTCCGGCAGGCAATAATCAGTAGGAAGGGGATATAATAGAATGAAACGGTATTTAGCGATTATTTTTATGGTAGTGAGCACGGGTTTTGCGTTCGCACAGGCGGAAAACGCGCAGCAGCAGCCGGAAATCGGCAGTCCCGACGCAAACAGGGTGCAGGGATTTCCTCAGGAAGCGTTAAAAGAGATTTCCATCGATAAATTCGAACAGGAAGGTTTTTGGAACGCGTATATATCGACAGACACGGGTTTTGCGACCAACCGCCTCTTTACCGGCGGACCTCAGGCTAAAAAGCCGATTGAGGGCGAAACCGAGCTGGGGATGTCGGACAACAATGTTTTGGGCGCACGGGTTGATTTTCTCCGCAGGGGCTACACGAGTATTTACGTCAATGCCCAGCGTCCTATACCGATCGAGGGTATATCGAAGACCATTACCGTCTGGGTTGCCGGACGAAACTACAATCATCGGCTTTATCTGATCGTTGAGGACTCGCGAGGGCGTTACTTCGAGCTCTACATGGGCAGACTTAACTTTCAGGGTTGGAAGCAGATGGCTGTGCCGATTCCTCCACAGTCCGGCGACTATAACAGCATCGTTCAGACTGATTATCACTATACGTCCTACATGGGAATTCGGGTGGTCGGTTTTAGGATTGATGTTGACCCGATGGAAGCCTATGGCACGTATTATGTCTATTTTGACGACCTTCGCGCCGTTACAGACCTCTATGCGGAGGGCAGCCGCGACCCCGACGACCCCCGCGACGATTGGTAAGAGGACGCGATACCGTTGATTACCGACCGCCTCCAGTGTGCGAATTTTTTTCCAGCGCTGCGGGCGGTTTGTTTTAATCGGTGGCGCCCTTTCAGGGCATCCTCATTCCCCTCTGAAATCACATGAAAGATGACCCCGACCCCCTTTTATGGTATATTCTTCTTCAATTAATCCTGATATGTATTAACGCTTTTTTCTCCGCCGCCGAAATTGTCTTCATCTCGTTTAACGCGGCAAAAGCCGAAAAAAAGGCGGAGGCGGGCGATAAAAGGGCTATCCGGCTGTTAAAATTAAAAGACGAGCCGGAAAAGTTCCTGGCGACGATTCAAGTTGGCATAACCATTGCCGGGTTTCTCGCAAGCGCTTTTGCGGCGAATGATTTTGCCGGCAGACTGGTCGCATTTTTCATGTCATTCAATACCGGCATTTCGGCAAGTGTGCTTATGCGGATTGCCGTCATCATCATTACCCTTATTCTTTCGCTGTTCACCATCGTTCTGGGCGAGCTGGTGCCGAAAAGAATCGCGATGAAAAAGGCTGATCAGCTTGCCTATCTGGTTTCCAGCTTGATAAGCGGGATTTCGCACTTTTGCGCGCCGCTGATATGGTTTTTGTCGATTTCGACGAATCTGATTTTACGCCTCTTTCGCATAGACCCCAAATCGGACGAAAACGAAATAACCGAAGAAGATATACGCCTGATGGTGGATGCGGGAAGCGCGCAGGGCGCTATCGAAACAAGCGAAAAAGAGATTATCAACAATGTGTTCGAGTTTGACGACAAGAGCGCAGGCGATCTGATGACGCACCGCTTGAATACCGCGATACTCTGGCTGAAGGATACTGATGAGGACTGGGAGAAGATTATCGTCGAAAAAAGGCGCAGTCATTATCCTGTGTGCGGCGAGACCAGCGATGACATTCACGGGGTGCTTTCGACACGCGACTTCCTCTTATTGGACAAGCACGACCGCGAAACCGTACTTTTTTGGGCTATGCATGCGGCGGAGTTTGTGCCGGAATCGCTTAAGGCTGACATACTTTTTAAGAAGATGAAGCAGAGCCGTAATCATTTTGCCCTTGTCCTCGATGAATACGGCGGCTTTAGCGGCGTAATCACGATGAACGACGTGCTTGCCGCCATTGTCGGTGAATTCTGACCCCTCAGTCTAGTGAAAGGGGCAGACAATTTCGGTCAGCGCGCCACTGGGCAGTAATGGACGCGACAATTTACTCATGCCTATTTTGCAGACAAGGCGAGCGCAAGACCAATATCGAGCCCAAATTTCGGCGTAACTTTTCCATCAATTACGGGAAGTTCGAGTTTAACTCCGAGCTCACCACAGAAAAAGAATAAGTTAAGTTGTACATAAGGAAAAATTGTAGGTGCATTGAAGGGGTTTTTAAAATAATGCAGCACGGTAATACCAGGACCGATTGTTATATTGGCAATAATGAGTCCATCCATTGAGAAATCAGAAGAAAAACTTCCCGCTTCCGGACTAAATAATGAATACCCGATGGAAAAATCACCACCCAATCCAAATCCATCTATTGCATATTTCGCATAAGATGTTTGGTATCCTGCAAGAGCAAAATGAGCGCCCATAACCAAATGCCTTAAACCTAATTTCATGCCAAATTTGCCACCGTGGAGTAGATTGATGGTATCATCGGCAGATTTACTGCCATCTTCTGGTTCAATAAGATACACATCCCAATACGCTCCTACACTATACCATCTATCGGACCATAAACCGCTAAAGTACGCTGCGACTTTATCACGTCTTGCTTGATTTTGAGCTTTTGCTAAGGCTTGCTTAACTTGATTTTGAGCTTTTGTTATGGCTTGTTTAATCCGTTCGTTATCCGGCGTTATTGCCAACACGCCATTCTCTGCCGCCGTTTCCGCGTCTATGGTATTTATTGCAGCAATATGTATTGAAAGCGTATCGGTAATATCGGCAATTTGGACCGCACTAAAACCAACAGAACTAATCTCCCCGTCATAATGCGGATTAAATGCAATTATATTTTGAGTAGAAAAAAAACAATCCCAGCCGCCTGAAAGGGTAAAATTCGTCGTGCCGATAACCGTATCATGTTCATCCAGTAATTGGGCGCTATATGGTATTCTCGCCGTTCATTGGTAAATGGTGTGGACGGCAGCACACTCTTTTTGGGCCAATCGGCAAGCCCCCAGTCTTGCGCTCTGCCTGTTTCAACAAGCCCCTTTCGTATAGTTTCGACTGTCTGTTGCGCCGCCCGAAACCACGATGTGCTTAAAGGCATAAGCGTTGCTTCAAATTGTAAGGACATCGTTTCATTTTGCATATCAATGCCGCCTACCGGCTTTATGTCGGTAGAGTAAACCAATGCGAGGGGCGCGTTTGCGCTCTTAAAAAAATCCGCAAAGTAGGCTTCGCAATCGGTAAGCTGTTTAAGCCAAACTTTTTTATTTTCCGCATCGATACGTTTGTTTTCCTGTTCTACTTTGTAAGCGGCAATTTCAGCTTGAGCGTCTTTTCGAATATTGCCTGTTTGGACAACCGTAAGAGCTTGTGATAGCTTGGTAAGTTTTCCATTAGTATCAGAGAGGCGCTTAATCGCCTCGGTAATTTCAGCATCATAATCAACCGCCTGATAATAGTATTGCATGACTTCGACGAAGGTCGCGCCGCTCTTTTCGGCGACGATGCCTTTAGCAAGCGCGGTTTCCGCAGAAACGGACGACTGCGCGGTTTCATACAGGCGTTGCTTGTCCTTTTCGGTAAATTGAACGCCTGTCTGTATCATCAGTTCATAGGCGGCGTCTTTAGCGGCGAACAGTCCCTGTATATCGGAGGCGGAATACTGCTTCGGACCAAAAGAGGCTAAGCGCTCGCCTGTTTCCGCATTCGTTATTGCTAAATCAAGCAAAAAAAAGTTTGTGGTGGTTTTTGTAAGCGAACCGACAAGGACATATTGAGCATTGGTGAGAGCCCCGATTTTAACATAATCTGTATCAGAAAAACTGCCGCTTGTTTGTATTTTTTGTTCAGCTAAAATATCGTCAAGATGCGGGCGGTCGAGGACGGTCATTTTTGAAAACTTATTGAAATCGCTGGTGAGTGAACCTTGGACGATTGAAAGAAACCACTCCTGGTTTTTGGGAATATTGACGCCCTTTGGCTGAAGCACAACGAGGCGTAGCCCTTTTCCGCCGCTACCTGAGTATAAAGGATAATCAGGATTAGCTATTCCTTTCGATGCGGAGGCGCACGAGAGAATGGCACAGAGTGCTAAACTGGACATGAAAAAAGCGCTAATTCTGAAACACTTTACCATATTTTTCCCGGTAAGAAAGATTGTTCGGCTCTAAGGAAGCGTTGATTAAATCAACCACGAACCATCCAAACTGATACAAAAAGGCATTTTGTTCGTGTTGTTCGTGGGCTTAGTGATTAAAATCCGAATTAATCAGTAATTCCCTAACAACATTATATCAAGTATATTGTTTGTTGCAAGTGCCTTGGCAGCACAGAAGAAGTGCCTAAGCAGGGGTTTTGTTGGACTGATATAAATTCAACCTACTTAAAGGCTCGTCTCAAGAAACAAGGAGCTTTTGACGTTGTAAGTATGAGTTTGTTTCACAAGTTGAAATACCTGATTGGTATTTTGTTTGCATAATAAATTCAGAAATGATGAGTTTTTATGTTGATAACTTTGTTAATAACACTTCACATTTTCAGTATCCGTCAAATCATCCCGTTCAACATTTCACATTCCAAGGGAGTAAAGCCTGCCAGTCTGCAAGGGAAGAAGCGCGTGGGGCATGAACAAAGAGGTAGGTTAAATAGCGTGAGGGGA
>JAITNZ010000012.1 GCA_031290205.1 Spirochaetaceae bacterium | reverse complement strand
GCCCTTCTCTTACCAAGGGCAAGGCTGAAACCGCCTGTGGCGGATTAAAAGGAAAAGGGACGGTCGAATTCTCGGATGATTGGTATATGACCGACGAGGAATTGCTGAATTCATGAGGTGCCTTACCGACACTCAATATGAGCAAGATGGATTAAAAACAGCATTTTAAGGTCCGTCCGTTTCTTGAAATAAAAAAAGCGCCTGAGGCGCAATAAGTGAGGTCAGTATGCTGGATACATTAAGCGCTAAGGTGCAGGACGCCTTTAAGTTTGTAACGGGAAAGTCCGCGATAAGCGAAAAAAATATTGCCGACGCAGTCGATGCGATAAAGACCGCGCTGCTCGAAGCTGATGTCAACCTCCGCGTCGTGCGCCGGTTTGTCAATTCGACGATTGAGGAGGCGCGGGGGGCAAAGGTGCTTCGCGCCGTGGACCCTGGTCAGCAGTTTGTCAAAATCGTGCACGATAAACTCGTCGCCTACATGGGGGATACGAAGCAGGATTTGCAGTTGCGGGGACCGGACACGATTTCCGTCATCCTCATGCTTGGTTTGCAAGGTTCCGGCAAGACGACCAGCTCGGCGAAACTTGCCCTGCGGCTCAAGAAAGAGGGGCGGAAGCCCGCGCTTGCCGCCTGCGACCTTATCCGTCCGGCAGCGGCTGAACAGCTTGCCGTCCTCGGCGCAGGGATTGAGGTGCATGTTCACCGTGAAGACGGCGCGACAGACCCGCTGTCCGTGTTCAAAAACGCCTATTTGTGGGCGGAAAAGAACATGGTCGATACGCTGATTGTCGATACGACCGGGCGCCTTCAGATTGACGAGCCTATGATGGACGAGCTTGGGCGGCTGAAGGATGCGGCGAAGCCCTGCGAGTGCCTCCTCGTCGCCGACAGCATGACGGGGCAGTCCGCCGCCGAAATAGCGAAGGCTTTTGACGAAAAAATCGGGCTTACCGGCGTTATCCTGACGAAGTTTGATTCGGATACGCGCGGCGGGGCGGCGCTTTCGCTGAAAACCGTTACCGGCAAGCCCTTAAAGTTTGTCGGGACGGGCGAAAAACCCACCGATTTCGAGGTTTTTCATCCCGATCGCATCGCCTCCCGTATACTCGGCATGGGCGATGTGGTCAGCTTTGTCGAAAAAGCGCAGGAGGTCGTCAATCAGGAACAGGCGCTCGCGCTTCAACAAAAGATGGCGAAAGATGATTTTACGCTGGAAGATTACCTCACCCAGATACGCGCCATGAAAAAGATGGGTTCGTTAAAAGCGATGATGGATATGATGCCCGGCATGGCGGGCGCCGTCCGAGAGGAGGACCTCGAAGGCGCTGAGTTAGCGGCGCACGAGGTAATCATATCGTCGATGACGCGGCGGGAACGCGAAAATTATCTGATTGTCGGTCCTTCGCGCCGCTCGCGGATTGCCAAAGGGTCGGGGACTTCCGTTGCCGAAGTCAGCCGCCTCCTCAAACGTTTTGAAAAAATACGAACCATGCTGAAGAAGATGTCAAAAATGAGCCGCAACCCCACCGCAGCCCAAGCAATGATGTCCAAATTCAACATGAGATAGGCGCCTTGAAATCCGCGCCTCGTTTCACGAAACAAATAACCGCCAAGTCGAAGATGTTTTCATAGTAAAGTGAAACTCCGCGTCTCTGTGCGGGGTGTTCTGCTGTATCGCCCTTATCGTACCAAAGGCAAAGTATGATAGCGCCCAATGCACCGGGCGGCGCGGAAGCGGGCGATAAATTCCTGCATGTTGATGTCGCAGGCGCCCAGTGTATACTTATAATCAAGGGGCATTCCCAGATCCCAGAAGGCAAAACCATTATCCCGTAAATGCTCGGCGGTTAAAATCATTTGCACCCTGCCGCAGGAGTTTTCCTCGTAATAGCCTGAATAGCTCGTATAGACCTTGCCGCAGAGGACGCCGAATTCGCCGGCGACAAGCATCCCGTTTTTGTATAAGCCAAATGAATAAGGGCGCACACGTTCATCTTTCCGCGTTCGTATAGCATCTAAACAATGAAGAAGCGGCGGGGTAAGCCATTCGTCACCGTGCATAGCAACGCATTTCTGGACAATTTTTTCGTAATCGGCGCCCGCCCGCAGTTGGTAGCGAGGAAGCAGGCGCTTCACACTCCGTGCGATATGGAGCTTGTCGAAAAAAAGCACCGTGCGGGAATTATGGTGTTTCGGCAACAGCGCGAATATTTTTGCTGCCCCCTTTTCACTCTCAAATTCCTTAACATCCCCATCACCCCTAACATCTGCTGCCCCCTCTTCACTCTCTTCACTCTCACCTTCTTCATCAAGGCGGACGGACATCACCAGAAAACCGGCGGACATTAAACCGGCAACGAAGTCAGCCTCGAAACTATCGCTGACAACGAATTCTTCTTCATAACCAGTTTGCATGATATAGTTGATTATTGCATCCGGCTCATCACCCGGGCGGACGAAAAGATGCCCCGAGTTGGTAATCCGCAGAATCAAGGCTTCCCTTTCCGTGCGGCTATCGATCTTTTGAATATTTCTTCCATGTCGGTGCGTTTTTCCACCCAGAGAACCGGCTCAACACCCTCGTTGTCCACACTGCGGAAAACAATTTCTTTTTCAAACTGATATGCGGCGCTGGCGAGATTGTTCAGATGATCGTCCAGTACAGAGCAGACGGCGAGGGTAAAAAAAATCAAACTAACATTTGTGCGTTGCTTCTTGGGGAGCAGCGTATTGAGCCGTTTTGAAAGCGGGTTATCAATTTCAAAATGATAGGGGGATTCGGCATTCTTTATTTTTAAGTAGAGGGCGCCCGCTTCGACCCCGCCGTTCCTCTTTACCGCATCAATATCTTCGGCAAGTCCGGTAAGCATCTTGCGGAGGCTGCGGGCGGCGGAATAGAGCGAGCTAATATTTTTCTTTGAAAACGAAGGCGGTATCCCCGATTTATAATCATAATGAGGGAATAGAAAATAACGGCGCACCCAGTGAATATCATTTAACAGATTCATCTGGTAGGTTGTTTTTTGTCGTTGCTTCCTTGAAGTATCGAAGAGGTGTGCGTATTCATCAACTTTGGGAATATAATTGGTGTAAAAACTTTCTTCCAGTGTTTTTTGCCATTGATCCAAGAGCGGCGTGACAAAATCATCTTCTCCAAAATTAAAAGCAAATTGCATCGATCGGAAGCCGAACAATAATTCGCTGACAATGCGGGAAAGCACGAGAGCAAGCTGGGCAGGATCAAGCGGAGAGATAATCTCGCTGGTCTTTTTTAAGTCGAGAAAATCGGCAAAGTAGGGATAGAGGTCGGGATTCGAGTTCCGCGCCTTCCAACCCGCCGACGGAAAGAGCAGTTCGAGGGAGCTCAAGCCTTTATCAACTACCTTCTGTTCAGCGGCAGACCTTTGTTTGTCGGCAGCGTTTTTTTGTTGCGCGCTATCCCCCCCCCCCCCCCTCTAGTCCGCCTACCTCAGGTGAGGGTCCCAATTCTTTTTCAATAAATGCCCTATCATCTTCGCTCAATTCTTTGCCGGTTTCAGCCGCCGCCGCCTCATGACGCTCCGCCTCTGTGTTGTGTTGTTGTTCGGAGGGTGAAGGCGTTGCGAGGATGTCCTCTTCGGTCAATCCCAGAAAAGCCAAAATGAGCGCCCTGTTCTCGTCAAAGAAATCTTCGTAGGGAAGGTAGGCGCTACTTATCGTTTTCATTAAAAGCGGATAGAGAAAGCGATGGATTGAGCTGCGCGTATATTCCAATGCGGCGAGTGCATCCGCTGTTGTCAAATGCATTTTATCAATCTCGGCGCTTGAATCTTCAAGGAAAATAATATTCACCAATTTATCAAATGCCGGCTGAATATGTTCGTCAAGCGAAAGGTTTTCTAGCA
Organism: Spirochaetaceae bacterium; assembly: GCA_031290205.1. Lineage (GTDB taxonomy): Bacteria > Spirochaetota > Spirochaetia > Treponematales > Breznakiellaceae > JAITXS01. The sequence continues at coordinate 1,082 of JAITNZ010000012.1, read as the reverse complement.
ACAGTAACGGTTTATAAAACGCACGAAGGAAAGGCGGAAAATCACAAACAAACACATCGCGCGGGTGCATTTGAAATTTAACCATTTCGCTTGCAATCACATCCAGCTTCCATTGGCGCAGCACATTTATCACGCTAAACGCAAACAGAGACGCTTTTCTGAATTCGCCATCGCGTTCAGTATTATTTCTGGGGAGCAACAGGCGCGTCGAACGGACAACAAGTTCCAGCTGTTTATAATAATCGTTCAAAATACTTTTAACAAAACGAGGGCTTATCTTATCTTTGGGCGCCTTAAAAAACGAAAACCGTGAAACAAGGCTCTGAAACGGCGTCTTGATGCCGAACTCAGAATCCGCGCAACAGGCATCCATCCTCACTCTTTCGGCATAGTTCAGCTTATGGCTTGCAATCGGCGCATACTCGGAGGCAGGGCGCTTACGTCCCTCATCTTCCCGCTCGTCAAGCACTTCAACTGTCCGTCTGTTTTTTTCTTTTCCCGAGGGAGCTTTCCATGCGGAAGCGGCATCCGAGAGCTTTGTATCTTCACGCTCAGTCCGTTCCCGCCCCACTTCGCCGCCCAAGATTTTTTGCAGCCGCTTAGCCTCTTTTTCATTTACCGGACCGAGCCGCCCTTTTATCTTGTCAAGCTCCCCCGGAGCATAAATAGCCTTGTCCATATAAGGCGAAGTATAACAGTTTTCCCATCTTTTGTCTGCACCTCGCGTTTTACTGTAATGGCTTCACTGTTAGCCAACAAACCCAGCACTCACCCAATCGGTCCGAAAAGCCCTCACGCGCTTGTGCTGTAGGGGGAATTTGCTGACGTAGCGGGCGGGGCGGGGAAGGCTCATCAGAAAAATTCGCTGGTAACAAATTTTAGTCGGCTACTGCCGACACTCGTAAAAGCTTTTCCTAAGTGGCAGAAAATGCGTCCGATGAGGAAAAGTACTTGCTTAGGAATTGGGCGCCTGTTTTCTGATGAGTCTTCCCCGCCCCGTCCGCCCCCGCGATTAAAATCGCGGGGCAGCACAAGTGCGGGAGGCGCTGAAGGTATTGACATTTTTTTTCAATCCGCTACAA
>JAITNZ010000265.1 GCA_031290205.1 Spirochaetaceae bacterium | reverse complement strand
TGTAGTGTTGACGCAGCTCGGCTCCGGATACACCGTGAGCGGGAAAATCGTCGGTTCGAGCGGAGGCGCCATTTCAGGCGCAACCGTCCGCCTCAAGCAGGGCGCGAGCATTCAAGACATCACGACAAGCGCATCGACCGGACGCTGGACCTTTTCAAACTTGACTGTCGGCATATACACCATCCAAGCAGCCAGGCAATACTATAACACCAACACGAGCGCCCCCTTTACCTTATCAAGCAACCTAGGCGGGGTAGATGTAACCTTGCTGGCGGAAGGGGAGGGGGGCGACCCGATTGACCTGGTCGTGCCTACCATTAGCGGGCATCCGCAAGGGGCAAATTACACGCAAAGCAGCGCGGCACGCCCTCTTGTAGTAACGGCAAGCGCAGGCGAGGAGTCGCTCTCGTACCAATGGTATAGCAATACCACGAACAACAACAGCAGCGGCATTGCACTCGGGGCGGAAAACGGTGCGCAGACCGCATCTTACACGCCCTCTACCGCCGCAACCGGCACCGTTTACTACTATGTTGTAGTGTTCAACAGCAATGCCGATGTGCAAAGCGATACCGCGAATATCCGCGTGAACACCCTCGTCAATGCCGCGCAGCCTTCCATTAACAGCCCGCCGCAAGCGGCAGATTACACTCAGAATGAAGTGGCAATCCCCCTGAGCGTCAGTGCAAGCAGCTCTGACGGCGGCGCTCTTTCCTATCAGTGGTATCGCAATACCGTGAACAGCAACAGCGGAGGAACGGCGCTTGTCGATCTCGCAAACGGGGCGCAGACAGCAAGTTATACCCCTTCAAGCGCCACCGTTGGAACACTCTATTACTATGTTGAAGTAAGCAACACAAAGTTCGGCATAGCAGGATTTACCAGCGCAAAGACCGCGAGCCTTCCGGCGGCAGTGGTGGTAACGCAGGTCGGGCTCAACATCAGCTTTAGCGGCTTACCAACAGACGAGACCATCACCATGACACCATCTGCAGGCACGCTTTCATGGAGCGCGAATACAGCGTTTACCATAACAGTTACCGCCGCATTCGAGAGCTATACATGGTATGTCGATGGAGTAACGTTACTATCAAACAGCAGCGCATACACCATGGAACTCCACGCCGGAGAGTATCCCGCAGGCGCCCATTCGGTAGCAATCAAAGTCCTAAAAGACGGAAATCCGTTTTCAAAACAGGTGAATTTTGTCATAGCAGAGTGAAGGGGGAGGGAAGAAGGGGAATGGGGTATGGGGGAAGAGCACACTCCGAAATCATTCTTCGCATAAGAGAATGATGAATATGGAGGAGGGGGGAGCCCCCCCCTACGCGCGCACTGCGTTGCGCGCTACCCCTCCAGCGGGGGACACCCCCGCATCGCCCCCCTGCGTAACAATCGCCCTTCTCTTACTAAGAGCAAGGCTGAAACCGCCTCAGGCGGCCGCAACGCCCCCCTGCGTAACAATCGCCCTTCTCTTACCAAGGGCAAGGCTGAAACCGCCTGTGGCGGAATAAATTAACTTTTAAGGAGTATATAGGATGAAAAAAATGAAAAACACAAACAAAACGCTGAGGGCGGCACTGGCTTGCTGCATCATCGCAGTGCTGGCATCGTGCGTGCAAATTTCCGGTAGCGACGCGGAATCGAATAGCAAAGCCATTCTCGTGAACCTTTTTATTGGGAACGAGAAAAACGATCAAGCGCTGACAAAGACAACGACGCCTAACCTCAGCATAATGCCGACAACACCGACCTTCAGCAGGTATGAGTGGTCATTCACCAATGGGACGAGCACCGTTACACCTGAAGATACCAGCGATGGTACGATTTCGGTAAAACTTGCCGCAGGAAGCTGGACGGCAACCGTTACGGCATACACAACTTGGACGATAAGCGATGTTTCAAAAGAATATAAAGCCGCAACAGGGGATAAAACATTTACCGTAATATCGGGGCAGACCAACTCTGTCAATGTTGTTATAAAACCTTTGCCCCTCAGCGATGTCGGCATTCCGAAAGGAGTTTTCCGCTGGACGCTTTCCAATCTAAGCGCCGATATTACGCAGGCAACATTAAGTATCGGAAGCGGCGCACCGGTCGAGCGCAACCTGCTTGATGCGGCAAGCGGCATTATCGAACTGGACGCCGGCGCCTACGATATGTTTATCATGCTAAGCAAAGCCAGCGGAGCATCCGCCGCCCTCTACGAAGTCGTCTATATCTATTCAGGACTTGAATCTACGATAAACGTCGATGCCTCCACAACCGCATTTAGCGCCGGCGTATTCATCGCCGGCACCGCAACACTCACCGACATGGCAAACAAAGCCACCCGTCCACTTACCGTCCGCGCTTATGCGGACAGCAATTACGATATGTTAATAGAAAACAGTGTTGTAGAAGTTGCGGAAAACGGCGCCTATCTACTCCAAGTTCCCGCTTCGTTCATCGGGCATAATGTTTACCTACAACTAAGCCCCGCAAACATTGCCGATGGGTATGGCACCACCGGCGGCACAGCGCAGGTGTTAGCATTAGAGGCAAAAGGCAAAAAGGGCGTTACACTTTCGCTTGCTATAAGTGAAGCCGCCGCCACGCCCACGGCGAATCCCCCCGGAGGCATGTACAATATCGCCCAGAATGTTACCCTGAACACCACTACTGAAAGTTCAAGCATATACTACACCATTGACGGCACAAACCCCACAACAGGCAGCGCGCTATACTCAGGTGCAATCAACATCCCACTGGGAACAACGCTCAAAGCCATAGCGGTAAAAGGCGGCTTAGCGCAAAGCGCCGTGATGAAGGAAGGGTATCCAGCATGGACAAAAGGTCTCTATGAAGATGGTAATGCGGTATCACTTGCCACCGCAACAGGCAGCTCCACATTGACCAAAGCGCTTTTCTGGATAAAGAACAACGCCAAATCCAATGCCGTCTACACCATCATATTGGATGCCGACGAAACTATCGCGCCTTATACGCTCAACGCCGCAAATGTACACAATCAGGTAAATGTTACCGTCCGGATTGCCGGCAAAGACGCAGAACGAACAATTAAGCTGAGCGCAAACGGCAGCCTCTTTGACATAACAGGCGCCAGCGCCGATGATAAACTTACGCTGATACTGGATACCAACATCACCCTTAAAGGGCGCAAATCAGGTGTTGACGGCGCGGATAATAATACCTCACTGGTAAAAGTAAACGCCAACGCCGTGTTGGAAATGAAGGGCAACGCAAAGATTACTGGCAATACTGCCTCCACCACCAATTCTTACGGCGGCGGAGTGTATATCGGAGGCGGCACCTTGACAATGAAAGATACCAGTTCGATTTCAGGTAATACTTCATCCTCATCCTCATCCTACTACGGTGGCGGTGGCGGCGTGTATGTCTCCGACGGCACCTTTACCATGAACGATTCCAGTTCAGTTTCCGACAATACTGCCTTAACATCATCATCCTTCTCCTACGGCGGTGGGGTGTATGTCTCCGACGGCAACTTTACAATGAATGATGCCAGTTCAGTTTCCGACAATAAGGCATCCGCCTCCAGTTGCACCTACGGCAATGGGGTGTATGTTTCCCACGGTACCTTAACAATGAACGATTCAAGTTTAGTTTCTCACAATATTAGCTCCGCCTCCAGCCTCGGCGGCGGGGTGTATGTCGCCGCCGACGCAGTATTTAAGATGAGCAGTGGAACCATCAGCGGACATGTTGCTGGCGGCTTTGGCGGTGGCGTGTACAGTGCCGGTAGATTCGAGATGTGCGGCGGAGTTATAAGCGGTAATACAGCTAGTTTCGGCGGCGGCGGCGTGTACGTTAGTAATATATTCGACAAGACAGCAACAGGCGGCGTAATTTATGGCGAAAACGAGGGGGAAAACAGCAATACCACTAACTTTTTAGTAGGCGGACATGCGGTTGAGTTCTCGTCGGCTAGCGTCTACTATCGCAACACAACGGTAGGAGCAAGCGACACTCTGAGTACAACAAGTGCGCTTCCTTCGGGAACAGGACAGACCCTTAACGGCTGGACTAAGCAGTAGGGGATGGATTTTATGTTGAACGCCTACCCTCGTTGAGGGGGGCGTTTTGTAGAGTACTTAACCTCGTATGAGGATAAGATATATTTTTTAGTTTCGCCAAAGGGCGAAGAAGGAAGGATAAGTTATGAACGAAGATAGATTTATTGCCTTAAAAAACTCAGTAATGTTTAATCTATCATTATCATCAAAAGAATTATTCCATTCAAATTTTTTGGCATATTTGTTCAAATATGATAATAGCCTATTTTGTAAGATTATTGGTGTTGAACCCTTTCCATTTAATGTAGAAAGGGAACATAAAAATATCGATATTGAAATAATAGGGAAAAACAAAAAATATTTAATAGAGAATAAGGTTAAAGATATTATTGAGTGCGAACAAATAGAGAAAATAGAGACTAACTGTAAATACGATGGTTATGAAGTGTTTTATCTTTTCTCATTATTAGGGAACAATTTAGAATTGATTGAAAAAAAAGACAAATTGTGGAAAGAGATAGGTTATGAAGAAATAATTAACAAATTAATTAAGCATGATTTTCATGATGATTATCTCAATAAAATCAAAAATGATTATTGTGATTTTACCGCGAATATGATTTATCTCATAAAGGAGCAATATCATGAATGTGGTAAATATATTATCCATAGCGAAAATACAATAATTGCGAAGTTTCGTGAAATAAAATTGCATGATTTGTTCATGAAATATGGCATGAGTCATTTTGTTGGTTTTTTTAAGAAAAAATGTACAAATAGTATTAAGATTCAACTTAATATAAACCATGCGAAAGCTACAATGACATTTTCCAAAATACTTAATGGTATCGAATATGGCATAGAGACCGAAGATGCCGATTATAGAAGATTTATTATAGCAAATAATTTGGAAGCAAGAAAATATTTTGAAAATATAGGTTGGTTTGATAAAGCATGGAAAAGCTCATCTGGAAAAAATTATTTGCAATATGGAGGTAAAAAGTATAATGGTGCAACATTTTGGTACCAAAATGGATTTCCAGATAGAAAAATAAAAGATATAAGCTATGACGATTTAACCAAATTTATCATACATGATATAAATTCTGTTAGTCAAACAACATAAGCTTTCGCATAACGAAATCGGTCGTTTCTACCTTTTCAGAGGAGGATATTTATGGACGGATGAATACATCAGGATTGCAAGCTAAAACAAATTGAGGCGCTGAAAGAGCGGCGCGTCAACGGGAGCAGCACACGGCTTAGAGTGCGGGTGCAGAAAACAAACACGGCTGATTAGAGCGGCGTTGCCGTTGGTCGGGCGGTTTGTGTGCAAGGATTCATAGCATCGAATTTTGCTCACGGTGCTATGCACCTAATTTTTGTGTTGTGGGTGGTAGGCACCAGATTAATTTTGAAACTGCTTTGTGAAGTTGACGTTAGGTCAGTTTCGCATTAAGGCACAGAATAATTCTGGTGATAAAAAACACCTAAATGAATAATGTATGAAAAAGAAAAAAAATGTATACCTATATCGGGGAGAAAGCAAAAATCATGAGTTTCTTACTCCAACAGCCCTTAGAGACAATGCCTTTGACGATCCGCGTGTTGTGGTAAATAAAAATCATCTGGAAAGATATGATTTAACTTATGGAAAAACACTTTTACCTTTTAGCCGTGTAGATAAGTGTGCATATAAATGTTGTTTTTTAAGCCTTGCCAATTATTTTCTTCAGGTTCAAAATGAAATTAAACATGGAAATCACAAAAAGATATTTTTTGAGTATTGCAGGTCAAAATATGCAAGAAAATTATTGGATATTGATACCGAAAAAGAACTATTAGATAAATGTTATGAATATACAAAGCATATATTTAATGGTCCGGTACTAAGCACTGATGACGATAGTCAAACACAGTTTAATAATTTGTTTTTAACTATGAGCGATTATCAGCATTTAAATGTTTTACACAAGGCATATCCAAATGCATATTTACCAAGCATGATGCTTGATTTTACAGAATGTAAATGTATTGCAGACGATTTTGCAAGTCAATATTTACATAATAAAATTATTTATAGAGTAAATTACTCTCGTATTAGTGAATTATTATCTTTTCATAAGGATTTAAATAATGCCCTAACTGGTGCGAAAGACATAAAAACAAGTGAATTAAATCTAAGCCTATTGGGGGTAGTTCATTGGCTTGAAACTAATAATGAATTAACCAGAAATGAAAGAGCTATAAATATATTTTGGCCATGGAAAATAGCTAAATCTGAAATAGATCAAACACACCCCAAGGGCACACTGGGATATATATTGGACATTGGCACAGTTAAACCCTTGCAGTTTCATGCACCAAATTTTAGGGGTGGTTGATTTTTCGGATATGCAGGCGAACACTGTTTCGCCGGGGCGAAGCGAATGAAATGGAAAACGGCAGTAGCTGCCTTTTTCAGAGAGTGTTGTTTATGGACGGATGAATACATCAGGATTGCAAGATGAAATAAATTGAGGCGCTGGAAGAGCGGCGCGTCAACGGGAGCGGCACACGGCTTAGAGTGCGGGTGCAGAAAACAAACACGGCTGATTAGAGCGGCGTTGCCGTTGGTTGGGCGGTTTGTCGGATCGAGCAGCAGTGGTAAGCTACTGTTGGGTAGTGAGGGACGCTGTAGTCAATGCGCCCATAATAAACGTAGTAAAAATCATTAGAAGGAGATTTTATAATGCTGAATGATAAAATAATAATTGAAAGAATAAAAAGGAAAATCGAGCCAAATATGTGCATTACACCGCAAACAACACCGGTTGTGTTCTTTGGCGATTATGAGAAAGCCAAAGCATGTGTGATAGCGTTGCACCCAAGTGAAAATGAATTTCTTGATAAAAATAGAAATATAATAATCGGAGAGGACAGGAGATTGTATTCAAGAAAAGAACTCAAGAAAGATGACTTATGTGAATTAGAAGATGATGATATTGAAAAAGTATTAAATTGTTGTATAGACTATTTTAAGGACATTTCAAAACCCCTTAGTTGGTTCAAAGATTTAGAGTCATTGATTAATCAATTTGGATATTCATATTATGACAATAAAAATAATAGTAATTTTAATAAATGCGTTCAGTTAGATTTAGTACAATGGGCTTGTCCATCATGGGGAAGTATAAAAGATAAAAAAATAATATCACACCATTTAAAAAATGATTTACCTGTGTTGAAACATCTGTTAAAAAAGAAATTCGAGTACATTTTTTTAGATAGTGAAAGAGCTGTTTCAGAAGTTGAAAATCTTCTTGGTATTACACTCAATAGAAGACAAACAAAATGTATAAATAATAAAGGAACTAATGAGAATATTACAATATATATTGGAGAGTATAATAATGCCAAAGTTATTGGCTGGTCAGAGTTATTCCCATCACAAAGAATAGGATGGTTTCATCTACATCAGGCTATTAACAATGTAATTGTTAATAACGTGGTACCGGGCGTTAAATAACGGCGTTGCCGATAAGTGTTCCATACGACATTTAGCCGCATTGTTACAGGAATGGCGCAGCTACCTTTTACAAGAAGGATGTTGTTTATGGGCTGATGAATAGGCAGGATTGCAAGATGAAATAAATCCAGCCGCTGGAAGAGCGGCGCGTCAACGGGAGCGGTGCACGGCTCATCGTGTTCTGCTCATCGCAAATGTGGATGAGAAATATTAGGCGGTGGGAAAGATCGCAAAGGAATAAAACATGAAAAAAATCAGTATCGCGCTGATGCTGGCGCTGGTTGCTACGGCAATAAGTTTTGGACAGGAATTCACTGTATACTGTAGTGGCGAGACACAAGGGTATATTACCATAACAAAAGACGCAAAGGCTAAAATTACAATCCATTGCAAACTAACTAAAGGATATGTGCTATTATCTAAAGAGATTTGTCCAATACTACAAAACGATGTTACAGATAGCTTAGGTGTTAGTGTTGAAAATATTGTAATCGGCGGAAATACAACTACCGAGACCCGATCAAATGGTTCTTGGCGGAAAACAGTCATTGACGGAAATACAACTACCGAAACCCATTCGGATGGTTTTTGGCAGAAAACAGTCGTTGAGGGAAATACAGCTACCAAAAGCAATTCGTATGGTACATCCTTTAAAATAGTCGTTGAGGGAAATACAACGACAAGAACCAATTCCAGTTCACCGGGTTATTGGGAGAAAACAATCGTCGATGGAAATACAACTACAGATATCAGTTCAACTGGGTTTAAATTTGTTACGGTTGTTGATGGAAATACAACTAGCATGTCCCATCCAGATGGCACCCTTAAAACAGTTGTTACCAAAGAGGGATCGGATATTTACATTCATACTACAGGACAAAGATGGAGTATGTAAAGAGTCTGCGGTGCATGGCATAAAATGGTGTGGCATTATAGGAGTAAGAAATGAGATTTGAAAAAGCTATAGAAGAAGTAGTTAGTTGTAGTCCTAAAGGCATTCGACGTCCTTCATGGGAAGATAAAACCTTAAGAATAACTGGCGACAAACAGTTTGCGGGTGCAAGAGTTGTTCCACACGGAAAAGAATCTGAAACAATAATTGAAATGCATAATGATCTTCAGAAAAAGCAAGAGAATATTTACGATGGATCAGACCTATTTTATCGAACTGATAAAATAGATTATTCCGATGGTGGCGTTTATAACGGGAAACCTTTGAAAATTGGTTTTGCCGGCGCAGGACTTCCTTATGGGAAAAAAGATTATATGGCAAAAGATTGGGAAGTTTATGAACCAGATGAAACAAAGAAACGGCAGTAGCTGCCTTTTTCGGAGAGTGCTGTTTATGGACGGATAAATACGGAGTGATTGCAAGATGAAACAAATTGAGGCGCTGGAAGAGCGGCGCGTCAACGGGAGCGGCACACGGCTTAGAGTGCGGGTGCAGAACACTAACACGGCTGATTAGAGCGGCGTTGCCGTTGGTTGGGCGGTTTGAGGAAAATTGAAACGGTAGCAGCTACCTTTTACAAGGCATGTTGATTCTGGGTGCCAAGTGTCATTTTCTTTTATTTAAGTATAATGCTAAAGGAGCAAAGTAATGGGTAGAATTGAGAAATATATAGAAAGCGCACAGAGATGTCAAACTGAATATAAAGGCGTACTTGCAACTCAAATATTCGTTATCGAAAACTATGAAAACCTTCAAAACGATAATTTGCGCAAAGAGAAAAAGGAAGCATTGTCCTCTTTCTTCAATATCTCACGCGGTTCTTTTATGACTCAATTCACAACGATGATGACTCTTGCCGAGTTTGTCCGCCTGAAATAAAGCAGAATAAAAATGGTAGCTGCTACCGTTCTGGCGTTATTCTGCTGGGCGTGAAGCGGATGAAGGTATAAATAGATAGGCGACGCAAAATCTGAACTGGCTTGATGGTGGTAGTACCTGTACCGCCGTTGCGAAAAAAATCAGGTTTTGTGAAATTCAACGCTTGTCTAAAATTGGAATGAAAATGAAACGAATAATTATGGCTATTATTTTTTTGGGCGCTATCAACCATTTTGTGTCGGCAGCCGGTTTTTTTATGGAAGGTGGTTTGGGGTATAATACCGACCAAAATGTTGGTCTTGGTTTTGTAAACACTTCTAAAGGATTCTATTCAGGAGTTGGTGTCGGTATAGTTTTCGATGGGGTGAAATTCAAAGTAACCTTTGGCTGTAATATTGATTTTTTAATACATCCTGAAATAAGTTTTGTCCGCGGGGAAGAGCATTATCAAGTTGAGAACATGGCAGACCAAGCAAGTTTAAGAGTAATGCCTTATGTTGAAATTTCAAGAATGATAAAAAATTGGTTATATGCCGGATTTGGAATGGGATACGGCTATAATAATATTTACTTCAGTATGCGTCCCTTATTATATGATGCTGATTATACAAGCTATCAGCTTTCGACGAATTCATTTACTCCATCATTTTTCCTAAGAGCATATATAGTTGCATCCTTATATATTTCCTTAAATTATGAAGTCGATATAATTACAAGCGGAGAAATAAAGAGGGTGGCAGGAGATCCAATGGCAGATTTTGCGGATATTCTAGCAGCTACCGATATAAAAGGCGTCCACCATAGAGTGCGCTTGGTTTTTGGCTACGTCCTAGGATTTGAATGAAACAAATCGCCCTTTTCTTAGTGAAGGCAAAGGCTGAAACCGCCTGTGGCGGAATAAAAAAAACAGCCCTTCTTCTTATTATACTAATCTCTGGCTGTGTATCAAATCGGCAAATTTCTGGACAGTCAAGTTCGAGGCAATTTACATTCGAAAATGCCTTGAATTCCGCAATAGAAGAAATTGCAGCAAAACCCGCTATTGCCGGTTCATTGGCGGTAGTTTCTATAACTTCTTTGTCAAATGAATTAACTTCACAAATAATAAGATTGTTGGAAAACAGACTGGTTAATACAAAAAATTTAAAACTGGTAACACGCCAGCGAATAGAAACAATCTTAGCCGAACAAAAATTTGGACTTTCAGGTTGGGTTGATGATAATACCGCCCAAGGAATCGGGCATATATTAGGCGCCGATTATGTGCTTACCGGCGACTTGATAAAACCAGAAAACCAGTATTTCTTAAATATACAAATTATTGAAACGGAAACTGGATTGTTAGTATATTCCAATAGTTTTGCAATTAAAAACAACGAGCTAAAACGGTATAATCAACTTAGAAATGAAAAAACAATGGAAGTAAATTCACCGCCGATGAGGTTCTAAGGAAAAAAACCCCCGCTGAAAGAGTGGCGCGTCAACGGGAGCGGTGAATGGTCTGTGATAATTTCACCCTTAGCTAGGGCATAGAAGTGCCTAAGGCACCCACAGGCATTTACTGAACGTAGCAACAAACCTGCTGAGGCAGTTAAGACTACCAACGCCCTTTGCAAGGGCATAAAAGTGCCACAGGCACCCTCAGGCACCCACAGGCATTTACTGAACGCAGCAACAAATCTGCTTAGGCAGTTGAGACTACCAACGCCCTTTCCAAGGGCATAGAAGTGCACAGGCACTCTTTACTGAACGTAGCAACAAACCTGCTTAGGCAGTTTGGACTCGGACGCCCTTAGCTAGGGCATAGAAGTGCCTCAGGCACACTCAGGCACCCTCAGGCACCCACAGGCATTTACTGAACGCAGCACCAAACCTGCTTAAGCAGTTTGGACTGCGAACGCCCTTAGCTAGGGCATAGAAGTGCCTCAGGCACTCTCAGGCACCCATTTTGGTTCGGCCACGGAAGCTGCGGGAGAGGGTGAGGCGGTCGGCGTATTCGAGGTCGCCGCCGACGGGCAACCCTGAGGCGAGGCGGGTGATGGTAACGGGGGAATTTTGGAGCATTTTTTGGATATAGAGTGAGGTGGTATCGCCTTCGACTGTGGGGTTGAGGGCGAGTATGACTTCGGCGATGTGTTCCTGTCGGACTCTGCGGACGAGGCTACCGATGGCGAGGTCGTCGGGGTTTATCCCTTCGAGGGGGGCGATTAAGCCGCCTAAGACATGGAAGCGTCCGCGGAATTCCCGTGATTCTTCGATGACGCGGACATCTTGCGAGCGTTCTACGACGCAGAGGAGGGCGGTGTCCCGCGTGGAATCCGCGCATATCGGGCAGGGCTCGCTCTCCGTCCATGAGCCGCACATCGAGCAGTGCCGAATCGAATCGTGGAGACTTGCGAGTTGTTCGGAGAGGAGGCGTGCGAATGACCTATCGGATTCGAGGATATGGTAGGCGAGGCGTCCGGCGCTTTTTTTACCGATTCCTGGTAATTTCGAGAGGAGGGCGATGATGCCGTCGATGGAGTTCATCTACGGCGCGTTGCCGCCGGAAAAATTACCGCTCATTGCCGATACGAGCTGCCCCATTTGGGAACTGACTGCGCCTCGAACTTTTTCGGCGGCATCGGTAAACGCAAACTGGATTAAATCTTGCAGCATGCCGATATCGTCGGGATTGACGATTTCCGGCGCAAGACGCACGGCGGAGACCTCCATCCGCCCGTTTAAGTCGATTTCCACCATACCGCCGCCTGCGGAGCCTGTTACCACGACACTCTCCATCTTTTCTTGGAGGTCTCCCATCTGCTCTTGCAGCGCGTTTTTCAAAATATCCATCGGATTTATTTTCAATTTTTTTCTCCAATATAATATTTTAACCACGAACCACACGAACAAAGCCGAACTAGAAGGTATAATATCCAGTTCGTGTCGTTCGTATCGTTCGTGGTTAATGTAATATTCACGGTACTATTGTCCCGTCAAAGACGCGGCGGACGAGTTCTGCTTCCGGCGGGATTGCTTTTTTCGCTTCGGGTTCTGCGGCAGGGGGGGGGGCGCTTTCACCGTGTTTGCGTTCTTCGAGTATTCGGTTGAACGATTCACTAAGCGAGAGCGGCTTCCCGCCGGCGGCTGCCTCAGCTGCGGCTGAGCGGGGGGCGCCCGCCTGAAAACCGTCGGTGTTCTGCGCTGTTTGTGCCGTCTGCGCCGGTGATTGCGGCGCGCGCGGGTTTGCATACTGAACCGCATTCCCGCCTCCGAGCGCGGCTTTCGCCTCCTGCACTGCCTGCCGCAGTTCGTCGGGGGACACCCAGTCGCGCAACGCGCAGAGCCGGACGGCGGCGTTCTCCAGCTCAAAACGCGGCGAGACTGAGTAGCGGATGTCGCGGTAGAGGTTGAGGAGGATGCGGAGCGCTTCGTCGAGGCGGGGGGCGTCCAGCGCTTCGGTGAGCTTTGGCGAAAAGCGCTCGAGGGGGTAGCCGGTCAGCTGTTCCCGCGTGATGCCGCATTTTATCAGGAGGAGGCTCCGCAAGTACGAGGCGAGGTCGATGGTAAAGCGCTCGACGGTAACGCCGTTTTGCATAATCTCGTCGAGCAGTTTGAGCGCCGCGCTGACTTCGCCTGCGGCAAAGGCTTCGGCAAGTGCGTTGAGGTTTTCGAGCCCGACGAGCCCCAGCTTTTCGCGGATAAGGGCGGCGCGGATTTTCCCTTCCGAGAAGGAAGCTACCTGGTCAAAGAGCGTATAGGCATCGCGGAGGCTACCTGTCGATTCGCGCGCTATCCAGAAGAGCGCCTCGTCCTCAGCTTCGATGTTCATTTCGGCGCAGGTGGACTTCAGTATCGCGCAGATTGTTTCGATAGAGATGAGCTTGAACGCGTATTGCTGGCAGCGGCTACGGATAGTTGCGGGGACTTTGTGCTGTTCGGTCGTGGCGAAGATGAATATCACATAGGGCGGCGGCTCTTCGATTGTCTTGAGGAGCGCGTTGAAGGCATTGTTCGTGAGCATGTGCACTTCGTCGATGATATAGATTTTATAGCGTGATGATTGCGGGGGGAAGAGGACTTCGTCCTTGATCTGCCGCACGTCGTTGACGCCGGTATTCGACGCGCCGTCAATTTCGATAACATCGATGCTCCCCCCCTTGCTGATTTCGAGGCAGGAGGGGCAAGTGCCGCAGGGCTTTGCCGTCGGTCCTTTTTCGCAGTTCAGCGCACGGGCAAAGATGCGGGCGGCGCTGGTCTTGCCGCAACCGCGGGGACCATAGAAGAGGTAGGCATGCGCGATCTGCCCCTCTTCGAGCAATGCTTTTAGGGTCGAGCTGACAAATTCCTGACCGGCGAGATCGTCGAAGCTCTTTGGCCTTCGCCTAGTTGCGGTAACTTCAAAAGACATAGCGCACCGCTCAGTCCAGCGCGTCAATACCGACGGTCAAATCGGTATCTTCGTAGATGCGGATGTTGTAAAGCGTGTAAGTGTCGCCGTCCTCATCTATCAGACGGACATCCCAGCGTCCTGATTTGGGCAGCCGGACATCGACATACTCATTGTCAAGGAGGACATCTCTGCCCAAAACATCTTCTTCCCATGACTTTGAGCTGGCGGGGCTGATTTGCAGGTGATACATAGCGTATCCTGTCGCATTGATCACGCGGATGATCGGGCTTGCCGCCATCGCGCTCAGCGCCATCGTCAAAAAAAGCGCCGCAGCCAGCACAATTCGTTTTTTCATACCATATTCCTTAGGTCGCACCATTCAGGCGCCAGACACTAAAATTGATTGTATACCAAAAAGCTCCCTTCAGCAACTCCCACACTTGAGCTGGTGCCCCGCGATTTTAATCGCGGGGACGGGCGGGGCGGGGAAGGCTCATCAGAAAACAGGCGCCCATTTCCTAAGCAAGTACGTTTCCTCGTCGGACGCATTTTCCGCCACTTAGGAAAAGCATTTACGAATGTCGGCGAATAGCCGACTAAAGTTGCATACCAGCGAATTTTTCTGATGAGCCTTCCCCGCCCCGCCCGCTACGGTTCGTATCATCCTCCGCAGCCCAAGTGGGGAGGGCTTTTCGACGAGTTGGGGGGGTGTTGGGTTTATCGGCTTACAGTAAAGCCTTTACAGAAATGTGCAGGGGGTAATGCGGAGGGATAATAAGCTAGGAGGGGGAAGTCTCCCATACACGTCTACTTTACACACCATCGAAACCCGGTGTATACTGTGGGTATGAATAAGGAAAAATATCAATTTGATGATTTGCTAACAATAATGCCAGACGGCTGGAAGGAGAAGGCAAGAGAATTTAAAGCCTTTACTCGAACTCGCAAGCTAAAAACGG
>JAITNZ010000240.1 GCA_031290205.1 Spirochaetaceae bacterium | reverse complement strand
AAAAGATGTTTCGGGCACAGGCACCGCCGTTGGAACAGGGAAACGGAACACGCAGATAATTGTCGCATTTTGCCGGAATATTGGCGAACTGGACAGAGCGGCGGAATTGTGCGATGCGTTGGAGGTAAACGGCTATGACGATTGGTTTTTACCGAGTAAGGATGAATTAAATCTTATGTATACCAATTTAAAGCAGAAAGGCTTAGGAGAATTTTCAAATAGTTGGTACTGGTCTTCTTCCCAGGGCAGTACTTACGGTTCCTGGTATCAGGATTTCAGCAATGGCAGTCAGTACGTCAGCCTCGGCAAGCATAATACGTATTCAGTTCGAGCTGTCCGGGCTTTTTAGGGGGGGGATGACAAATGAGCAATGAGGAATTGCAATGAGCAATGGAAGAATGGAAGATTTGGCTCCGTGCGCTCCGTGCCTCCGTGCGGGATTATTATAGTTTGCGATAAGGAGAATTGAGATGAAAAAAGAGCAATCGGTATCAGGAGAACATCAATTTTGAATAATAGAGACAATTGCGTTAATGATTTCGGATATTTTTTTATCGGAAATGACAAAAGCCGGGCGGCGTTTTGCGCCTGGCAGGTCAGAGAACGGGAACGGTATTACAATAATATCGCCCTTTATAAACTTTCCCATGCTAAATCTTCTTCAGATGAATTCCAGTCTTTTGCAAGCGAGGCTTCGCTCATGAGCATGGTAGCCGGCGCTTGCGGGATAAATTTCAAACGGAAACTTCCGCAGGGTACAGCTTGCGGAAGAGAAAAATCCAAGCGCACTCTGCGGTCGGCAGGGATTTCAATAGTTTGTTCAAAAATCATACTTGCAACATACCGCAATCACAACAAATATAAAAGGGGCAGCCAATCATGAAAAAAACAATAGGATTATTAACAGTATTTTTTATCGGCGCGATGTCTTACGCGCAGCAGCAAACCGTAGTCGCCGTTCAAAGCTTCGAGCTGCGCTCAGGTATTTCCGAGCTTAACGCACACTACATAGTAGACACTTTTGTAAAAAAACTACAGACGCGCCCGATTGTCAATGTAGTTTTACATTCCAGTTTACAAAGCTTCACGACCGATATTGAATTGCGAATTGGGAATTTCTCAAATGACAGGGAAAGCGCCGCATTCGGCAAAAACATGCACGCCGATTGTGTCGTCCGCGGCAATATCAAAAAAATAGATGCCTACATTTTCGTAAACGCTTCATTATTTGATGTACATACCCTTGAAGTTATAGGCAACGCAAATATGCTTTTGAATAAGGTAAATGAAGCAGCAGAAAAAATGGATGCTTTTATCGCAGAATTATTCAAAAAAATTATGGTAAATAATACCAATAAGAAGGTACATAAAAAAGAAGCAATCAATAATGATGTAGCCGTATTGGACGAGCTTATCGAAAAGATTGAACAAATGACCGATGCGGAATTCTTTTTCTATTTAGGCAATTTAGCAGAAATGGAATCGCAAAATAATAGGATGCCCTCCGTTGAAGGCACAACAAGCGCCAGTCCCTCGCATTGAACATCTTTTCGACAATTTCCTCCGCATCGAAGGCAGCACCTTCCCGACGGGCAGCCCTACATCGGAGCAGGACGGGGAATACGCCTGTAGAGCAGGGACAACAACATCATTGATGGCATTGCTCCGTCCGGTCGGGTCAATTACTTAGGTTCCGCCTGAGCGCGCCTTTCCCCGCGCTGATTTTACGGCTTCGAGAAAAATATCCCACGAGAATTCGCGTTTGCCCATCAAGCCTTGCTGGCGGTAGATGACGACTATCATCAGGAGGAAGCTGAAGACGACCATGCGGAGTCCGGGGAGTCCTGTCGTCTGGATGAAGAGGAGGTTGAGCGGTCCGTCGAGGAAGCGGAGGGCTTCCATCGCGATCGTCACGACTATTGCGGCGATGCAGGAGCCGGTGATGCTGCCGTTGCCGCCGAGGACGACGATGAGGAGGATGTTGTACGTGAGGCTGAACGTGAACATTTTGGGGTCGATGGTGCTTAGGAGGTGCCCGAGCAGCGCGCCGCCGACACCGGCGATGAAACTTGAGGTGGTAAAGCTGACGATTTTGACGCGGGCGACGTTGATGCCCATCGCCTGCGCGGCGATTTCGTTGTCGCGGATTGCCTTGAGGCAGCGCCCGTAGGCGGAATTGACGAGGGCGAACATGAAGACGATGGTGAGGACGGCGATTCCCCATATCATCGGGGTCGATGCGTATTTGGGCAGCCCTTTCAGTCCGAGCGCGCCGTTGGTTATCGGCTGCAGGTTGGTAAGCACGACGCGGATAATTTCCGAGAAGCCGAGCGTGGCGATGGCGAGGTAATCGTCCCGTAGGCGGAGCGCGGGCGTGCCGATGAGGAAGCCGGCGAGTCCGGCGGCGGCGCCTGCGAGGATGAGGGCGGGGATGAACGGCAATTGGATTTCCGAGAGCGCGGGGATTATCGGCGTAAGGAAGAAGTTTACCGCCTTTTGCGCGGGGCTCATCGTGAGGAGGGCGCTGACGTAGGCGCCGATTGCCATGAAGCCGGCGTGCCCCAGCGAAAAAAGACCGGTAAAGCCGTTCAGCAGGTTCATCGAGAGGGCAAGGATAACATAGATGCCGCAGAGCTTGAATATCCGCAGATTGAGCGCGGGGAGCAGCCTGTCGGCAAGCGCAATAAACAGCAATAGGGCGGCGCAGGCGGCGATGTTCGGCACAAGACGATTTTTTGGCATCATAGGGGCACCTCGCATGGTGGGCGCATTAAGAATTTGTCCACAGATGGACACAGATTAACACAGATTTTCAATTCCCAAATTTCTTCATCTGTGTCTATCTGTGTGTATCTGTGGACCTTCTTCTTCGACATTTTCAAATTGTCCGCGAATGGACGCGAATAATCATAAAATCTGCTTATAAATTGCGATTTCTTCGCGTCTTTCGCAGACTTTTTTTCTGCATCAATCCGCAAAATCTGCGGTTTTTCTTGATTTTGTATTTTAATGCGCTCACCATGGGGCAACTCATGTGCGTGCTTGACAGAATCTAACATTTGTAGTAACCTGTTATAGATGACAACTTCTTCATCAAAGCTCGTAAGCGGGACTTGCATATCGGAATTATTTTCAACGATGGCGGTCGATTGCCCTGCGAGCTTGTTACTTTTCAGCGTTACCCAACGCGCCCTCCGGGTCAAGATGTGGGGGTAGCGTAAAAGCGTTTTGCGCAGCAAAACCTTTGGAGCGAGGGGGAGCAGCGTCGGTTTGGGCATCGATTTTTGCGTTGAATGCTTCATCGTGGTGTGTGCGCTCCCCCTTTATACTTTCTCGACTTGATGCTTCCCCAAGAGTCCTGATGGTTTGAGCATCAGCACGAGGATGAGGAGGACGAAGGCGAAGGCGTCGCGGTAGCCGGTGAGGGTCGGGAGGAAGGTGATGACCATGATCTCGATGAAGCCGAGTAGTAAGCCGCCGAGGACGGCGCCTGCAATGTTGCCGATGCCGCCGACGACTGCGGCGATGAAGCATTTGAGCCCGGGTATCATGCCCATCGTGGGGTTCAACTGGGGGTATTTTATCGCCCACATGAAGCCGCCAATTGCCGCTAACACGGAGCCTGCGCCGAAAGTGAACGATACGATTTTATTCACGTCGATTGCCATGAGGCGGGCGGCGGCGAGGTCTGTCGAAACTGCCCTCATCGCCATGCCGGTGCGCGTTTTATGCACGATAAAGAGGAGGACGCCGAGCAGCACTGCCGTTAGCACGGGAATGACGAGGCTTACCGAAACGACCGAAATGGCGCCGATGTGGACGACGGTGTCGAGAAACGCCGGTGAGGGGAAGCCTTTGTTCTGCCCGCCGAAGATGACGGTGGCGAGGTTTTCCATGAGGAAGGAGGCGCCGATGGCGCTTATCATAATCGATATTTTGGGGCTCGAGCGCAAGGGCTTGTAGGCGAAGCGCTCGAGGGCGACGCCGAATATGCCGGTTAAGCCGAGCGCGACGGCGAAGCCTACCCACCAAGGCATGAAAAACACGGTTATGGCGTAAAAGCTGAGGTAGGCGCCGAGCATAAAAACATCACCGTGCGCGAAGTTGATGAGCCTGAGGATGCCGTAGACCATCGTGTAGCCGATGGCGATGAGCGCATAGAGGCTCCCCAACGAAAGCGCGTTGGTGATGTTTTGTAAAAAAAGTCCTGTCGTCACGGATTCACTATGGTAAGAAACGTGAACACGCCGCCTTTCACCTGCTTGATGAAGGCGCTTTTCGTGGCATCTCCGTTGGCATCGAGGGTGGTTTCGCCGGTAACGCCGATAAAGCCTGAGGTTTTCGCGATGGTGTCGCGGACGGTCTGCGGGTCTGTCGTGCCGGCTTTCTGGAGCGCGTCAAGGGCGAAGAGGTAGCCGTCATAGCCGAGCGCGGCATTCGCCGAGGGCTCTTTGCCGGGGAATTGCTGGTGGTAGACATCGAGGAATTCCTGCGCTATCGCAGAATCGGCGACGGTCGAATCATAGAATGAGGAGAAGGTCGCGCCTTCGACGCTCTCGCCGCCGACTTCGGTGAAGATGCCGGTTTCCCAGGTGTCGCCGCCGATGAAGGGCGCGGTAATGCCTAACTGGCGCGCCTGTTTGATTGCCAGCGCCGATTCGGTAAAGTTACCGGGCGCAAAAACGACATCGGGGGAAAGGCTTGTAATCTGAGTGAGTTGCGCCGAAAAATCCTGGTCGCCTGTGTTGTAGTTGACGGTGGCAAGGATAGACGCGGGATTGCCGGTCAGCGCGGTGAAGGTGTCGACGAAATATTTTGCCAGCCCGACGGAATAGTCGTTGGATACTTCCTGCACGATGACGGCGGTTTTCGCGCCGAGTGTGTCAAAGGCGTATTTTGCCATCACGGTGCCCTGGAACGGGTCGATGAAGCAGATGCGGAAATACCAGTCGTTCCCCGCCGTTACCAGCGGATTCGTGCAGGTAAGCCCGATTGCGGGTATGTGCGCGTCCTTGACGACCTCGCCCGCCGCAATCGAATAGCCGGAGCCCCATGAGCCCAGAATGATCTTGGCGCCCTGGTCGATGAGCCGCTGGACGGCATTCGCCGCCTCGACCTTGTCGGACTTGTTGTCCGCAACGATAAGGTCGACTTTATACTCCTTGCCGCCCACCGTTACTGTCGGGTTGAGCTTGTAGGCAAGTTGGACGCCCTCGAGCTCCTGCGCTCCGCCGGCGGCATTTGCGCCGGTAAGCGGCTCGAACACGCCGATTTTAATCGTGCCGTCGTCCTTGTTCTTTGAACACTGGGCGAAAGCGAAAATAGCCAGCACGCAAAGCACGCCGGCAACCGTCTTCATAATTTTCTGCATTTTTTCTCCTTAAAATAACTAGTCAACTTTCTCGTCCCCCCTTTTCTTACCAAACGGAAGGCAAAAAGCGTCATTGACGCCTTAAAAGAAATCTGAATAGTTTTATCTCTATTTTCATAGAAAGTCTGAAAAATTACAATACCTTCAGCAAGTCCCGCGCTTATACTGCCCCTGCGATTTTTAATCGCGGGGACGGGCGGGGCATCGTGCCTTAGCCCCAGAGCTTGGACGGATAGATGCCTTCTTGGGTTAATTGAGCCACGCGCATTGCCGCCGCTTCGCGGTCCTCTTTGTAGGTAACGCCAAACCATTCAGAGTCGGCGCTGAGTATGCGGATGACGGTTTTTCCCGATTTGATAAAACTATCCGCCGCAAGCGGAAGGTAGCACTCACTCTTCTCCTCGCTACTGTGAGCGTGCAGAAACTCATCGAAGTATTGCTGAAAGTGGGGCATGATACTTTCGGGATAGCCGAAAAAATTCATTGAGGCGGGAGTATCAGGCGCAAGTTTTAGTTTTGTGCCGTCGGGGTTGGTGTTGTAGATGCCATCCCCCTCACGCTGAATTTTAAGGAGTTCGTTCACCGATTTGAGGCAGCCGTCCTCAACCTCGCAGATACCGCGGGTTACCGTGCCAGACAAGCTTAACACCTGCGAAAGCCGGTAGGGGACAATGGCGCCGTCGATGGGATTGCCGGAAAGATATTGTGCCATCACCTCGTAGGCTTCCTTGCCGTAAAAATCATCGGCGTTGATGACGGCAAAAGGCGCGTCAATCTTGTCGCCGGCGCAGAGCAATGCGTGGGTCGTGCCCCAAGGCTTCGTCCGATTTATTGTCCGGGCAATTTCAGGCGGTATAAGACGGTCTAATTCCTGAAAGGCAATTTCAGAAGGGACGCGCGCCCCCATTCGGGCAAGCACAATCTCACGGAAATCACGCTCGATGTCGTGCCTAATGACGAACACAACCTTCCCAAAACCCGCACGAAGCGCGTCGAACACCGAGTAATCGAGCAGAGCTTCTCCGCCTGCGCCTATCTTGTCCATCTGTTTTAAGCCGCCGTAGCGGCTTCCCATACCGGCGGCAAGTACGATTAATATTGGTTTTTTTGTTGCACTCAATAATTTCCTCCTCATAGAATACAAAATCATGCAAATGAACCTTGAATTTGTCCTTCAAGGATGGCAACAGCATATCAGCTTCCTGAACAAACTATAAGCTGGCTGGCTGGAGAGGGGGTGTACTTCCAAATTCAGGGTAAATCAGCCGGCACTATGGTAGTAATCCAGTAGAGGAGGGGGAAGTCTCCCCCTACGCGCGCACCTTGTTGCGCGCTACCCTCTCTGCGGGGGGTATCCCCCCGCAACGCCCCCCTCGACAGCAATAGAGCATTATCACACTTTTGGAATTTACCTCGAAAAATAAATTGCAACATGGGTGAGGGGGGTGCACTTCCAAATTCGTGGTAAATTGGGAGTGGGTGAAGAGGGGGAAGCCCCCTATATGCGTCCACTTTACAAAATATATTCTTCTTGTGGAGAAGTTCTGTCTAGCTGCAGTGCAGAGGGCGGGGTGCGGGACGGTGCGGGCGTAAGGGGCGGGGTACTACCCTTTGTGCAGTTTTTTGAGCTGCTCAACCTGTTGTAAAATATAATCCTGAAAGTCCGGCGGCAACTCCTCGAAAATACGGACAATCCGAGCGATTTTGCCGTCTGCACTCTTGTCAAACATATTGCCTTCGCCGGTTTTCAGAAAATGCTCGTTCACCCCGTAGATAACGCCAATCAGCTTGATGATGCGCGCGTTTATGCGCCGATTGCCCAGCTCGATTTCCGCATAGTGCCCGCTCGTTAAAAAAATATCCCTGCAAAACTTCGCCTGCGACAAACCAAGCGCGAGGCGCACCTGCTTAACGCGCTCATTGACGGCAGTATTAAAAGTTTTTCCCGCACCGCAATCATCCTTGATTTGTTCCATACTATTTTCATCAGTATACCCGAAAACCCTCTTTTATTCAACCGGCGCGGGCGGTTTACCAGCAATTCTCATTTTAAAGCACAGACCATAGGAACTGAAGAAGGGGAACAGGGAACAGGTTTTTACTTTGACGTATCAGTGTTTTCCATGTAATATTCTGATAGTTCGAAGTCCAATCTTCCCCGTTCCCTGTTCCCCATCCCCCATATCCGTGAGTTTTATTCTTTGTAAATGAGAACTGCTGGCGGTTTACAACCGCGCCTTCACGATGAAAAGGGCGATTTCGCGCCAAGCCGCAGTGTAGCTGGGACGG
>JAITNZ010000193.1 GCA_031290205.1 Spirochaetaceae bacterium | reverse complement strand
AACGAATAAAGTAGCGCACAATTCTTACGATTTCTGCCTTGTTTATCACCATTATTCATATTCATTTCGTCTTCCGTTCGTGTTGTTCGTGAGGTTCGTGGTTGAATTCGGAACTGCTGCCTTAGGTGCCAGGGCGAGCTATTGACAGTAAAGGCGGTTTCTGTCAGCATGGAACACAGAGGAGCATAGTATGGCACGAAAAAGAGGCGGGAGCGGCGCGAAAAATGGGCGCGATTCAAATCCGCAGTATCTTGGAGTTAAAACTTCGGGCGGCACGCGGGTAAAAGCGGGCACTATCATTGTGAGACAGCGGGGGACGAAGATTCATCCCGGCGCGAATGTCGGGTGCGGGGGCGATTACACGCTTTTTGCGCTGATTGACGGCATTGTTACGTTTGTCAACCGCAGAGGACGGAAGCTGGCTACCGTAGTTGCCGCTGCTTAAGTGAATAGATTTGCTGACGAGGCGCTTATCGAAGTAGCCTCCGGTAAGGGAGGGAACGGCTCCGTCGCATTCAGGCGTGAAAAGTTTATGCCGAACGGCGGACCGGCGGGCGGCGACGGCGGGCGGGGCGGTAATGTCCTCTTTACCGTCCGAAATAACTTGCGAACATTATCCCACTTGCGATATACTCAAAAATTCAAAGCGGAGAACGGGCATGACGGCGAAGGCTCGGAACGCTATGGGCGTAACGGGAAGGATATCGTCGTTCCGGTGCCGCCGGGGACGGTCTTGCGCGATGCCGACACGAAAGCGCTCATCCACGATTTCGGCAAGGATCAGACTGATTTCCTCTATCTTAAGGGCGGGAACGGCGGCTGGGGAAACGTGCATTTTAAGTCGTCGGTCAATCAGGCGCCGCAGAGGGCGCTGCCCGGTAAGCCGAGCGAAGTTTCCAAGCTTCACGTTGAATTGCAGATTATGGCGGACATCGGCTTTGTCGGCTTTCCCAACGCAGGGAAATCATCGCTGCTTGACCGCTGGACGAATGCCCGCCCGAAAATCGCGCCCTACCCTTTTACCACCAAAATCCCGAATCTGGGCGTCCTCAGCATCGACGAACGGGACATCATCCTCGCCGATATTCCCGGACTTATCGAAGGCGCGTCGGGGGGGGCGGGGCTGGGTATTCAGTTTTTGAAGCATATTTCCCGTAGCGCGGCGCTGGCGTTTTTAATCGACCTCTCGGACGACAATTACCTCGACGCCTTCGCGATCCTCTCCGCCGAACTTGCCGCATTCTCGCAAACGCTGCTCGAAAAAAAACGCATCCTCGTCGGCACAAAGCTCGACATGGAAGGCACGGCGGAGCGGCTTGCCGTATTACAACAAAAACACCCGTCCGAAAAAGTGGTAGGTCTCTCAGTATTTTCAGGCGAAGGTCTGAAAGAACTCAGCCAAGAATTCATCGAGCTGACAAGCGTATCTGAAATAAAAAATGAAAAATAAGGCATAAAAATGATTTCAAAGTGTCCTCATCCCTCCATCCCCCTCTTCAAATTGAGTCGAAACCGCCTGTTGCAGTGCGCCGCGCTGCTTATTCTGTGCTGCGCCTGCTCGAACACTGACGGTAAAGGGCTGTCTTCGGGGCTTGAGTCGTTTCGGGACATAGGGCTCTTATCCGAAAAGGGCGCCCTTGCTAAAGTGGCGGTTGCTTTGCAGTTGTGGGGAACACCGGTGTTTATCTGGACAGATGTGACGGCGGACCAGAAAAATGCTGAGCGCACCATCCTCTATCTCTCGCAGGACGACATCAGTATGTATGCGGCTTTCAACATTGTGCCGGACGACCCACTGTATCTGCATCCACAGAAACGCGCCTCAATCTGGTAAGCGCTACATTATAATTATAGAATACAAAGGAAACCTATGAATCACTTCTTCAAAACAATATCTTTTATGATAGTTTTTATCGCTACCGCCTCCGCAGTAATCGCTCAGGACGATGCGGCAGATGGGCAATTTGTCATCACCAAAATTGAAGTCGAAGGGCTTGAACAAACAAAACCCTATATTGTGACTGATGTGCTGCAAAAATATATAGGCATGGACTCCAGAGAGATCGACATAAATGAGGTGTATGCCAAAATCGCCGACCTCAATATTATAGAACCCGATGAAATAGAAATCGTCCCCAATGAAACAGGGCAAACCCTCCTGGCAAACATTACCGATAAATGGCCCTATATCGGCTTCCCGCTGTTCCTTATGAGTTCGGATGGGTTTATTACCGCAGGACTTATGGCATTGAACATGAATGTCTGGGGTATTGGCGACCGGTTCTTTGCGGTAGGAATGTGGAACGCCGATTACCATGATATCGATACAACTTCGGGGGGGAATGCGATGATCAACTATTCGCATAATACCAGAAATATGTTTTTGCCAAAATGGGTGCTTGCGCTCAATTATACCGGTGGCAAAACCTTTAAGGTTACCAATCAGGAAGCCGACACGCTGCATCAATGGAAGGCGGATAACATCAGAGTGTCGAGCACTTTTAGATACGAACTCTTTGATAAACTATTCACCCCCTCGCTGGGTATTTTGTTTAGCAATACTATGCTGAGGAAAAGCGACATCGATATTTTACCGCCCGACGCGGATTCGATGAGCATCGATCTGGCGCCGTCTGTAGCTTTTCGCAGAAGTAATTTCGACGGCTTCCTTATGTCCGAAAAATCTGCTTCGCTCAACTATACTTTGCGAATAGGCTTGGAAACAGAAACAACTGACCATATCGATTTTTTGGGTAAATATGAACAGTCGATCCTTCCGGGATTTAAGTTCACTTCAAATGCTATTGCCGTCTATTCACTCCACGCGAAAATGGTGTCGGGTTTGTATCCTTCGGCAATGGGTATGCGAATTCCTGTTGCGGCAATATTGCCAAGCACCTATATGGTATATCACTATTTTGGTGCAAACACAGGAGTGGAAAAATATATCTATCGCTGGAAGTATTTGATGGTTTCTATGTTGCTCAATTATCAAGTTATAGGAACCTATACCCCCGATTTGGATTGGCAATTCGACCACGGTTTCGGCGTAGGCGTTTCCCTGTATCTTCCCCGTGTCGCAATACCAGCAATCAAAGCAACCGCAAATTATAATATCCCCCGTAACCATTTCTCCGCAGCCTTCTCCGTCGGAGTCAGCTTCTAGGCGCCTCAGGGCGCCTCAGGGCGCCTCAGGCGCTTTCATGCCCTAGCGAATGGCGTTCGCAGTCTCAACGGCGTAGGCAGGTTTGGGGCTGCGTTTATGTCTTGCCTTTGGTTTGAGAAGGGCGTTAGAGCAAAGCCTAAGAGCAAAGTGCGCGGCAAGGAGCATGACAGGAGCGCGGGCGCGTAGCGTTCGTGCCCGTACCTGAGAAAGCCTTCCCCGATTTGGAATTTAGCCACATGAGTAGGGGCGTGGTAAAGAAAATAGACCAGCGATTCAGAATTCAACCACGAACCTCACGAACAACACGAACGGAAGACGAAAAAGGATATGAATAATGGTGATAAACAAGGCAGAAATCGTGAGAATTGTGCGCAATTTGTTCGTGTGGTTCGTGCCGGTCGTGGTTAATTTTCGAATTCGTAATTGCTGACTTCCCCTTTTCCCCCTCTTGACAAAATTTTTCTTATCTGCATAATGCTGATTATGAAGGTTGAGCAGCTCAAAATCAGTATTTTCCTCGCGCTTTTAGCGGCGCTCTCGCCGTTTTCTCGTGGACAGGGAGCAAAACTCCGCTCTCCAAGTGAAAACCAGCGGCTCTCTAACAAAAACATTGCTCATTGCTCATTCTTAATTGCTCATTTGTGCCCCCCATACAGATCGCGAATACAAGTCAAAAATCAGCTTTCTTTTCTGCTATTACGGTATTTTGCAGCCCTTCGGGTCTATGGAAGAAGCGTCTCTATGGGCGCTTAAAAACAAGCCGGTGGACATTAAACGCAAAAGATTATTATGAGAAAAAAAAGTATTTTTCTGGGAATGACGGCGATGGCGTTTGTCTTAGGGATGGCGTTTGCGGGCTGCGATATTAGCACTGGTAGCGATGCCGGAACCTATCCTGTCGGCGGACGGGGTCCCGCCGGAGGCTGGATATTCTACGACAAAGGCGAATTTTCCGACGGCTGGCGTTATTTGGAAGCCGCCCCGGTAGATATCAGTGTCACAGCAGCATGGGGCGCATATCCTGATGGAGTTCCGGGCACGGCTACCGGAATCGGGGCGGGAAAAGCAAATACCCAAATTATTGTAACGAAGTACCCTACGCCTAGCAACTATGCGGCAAACTGTTGCGACGCTTATGTTTATGGTCTTTTTGATGACTGGTTTTTACCGAGTAAAGACGAACTAAATCTGATGTGGACGAATTTAAAACGGCTAGACTTGGTGCCTTTTAACGGCATCTCTTACTGGTCTTCTTCCCAGTCCAATACTTACTTTTCCTGGTATCAGCTTTTCAACACCGGCTATCAGGGCTACGGCGCCAAGGATGGTACGGGTTCAATTCGAGCTGTCCGGGCTTTTTAACACGGTATACTCATCGAAAAAAGCGCCGGACTCGCCTCCTCAGTAATCTCTTTCACCCGCGCCTCAGCATCGAGCGCCTCCTGGACGTACAGCCCCCCAAAAAAAAATGAGAAAAAGCATGAAGAATACTGATAGGTGCAGGCGGAGCAAGTCACTCATTTCGAGTATATACTACCCTATGATTTGGAATTGAGCCACCCGAGTTGGGGCGTGGTAAAGAAAATAGACCAGCGATTCTGAATTCAACCACGAACCTCAAGAACAACACGAACGGAAGACGAAAAAGGATATGAATAATGGTGATAAACAAGGCAGAAATCGTGAGAATGGTGCGCAATTTGTTCGTGTGGTTCGTGCCGTTTTTCGTGCCGTTCGTGGTTAATTTCCGAATTCGTAATTGCTGAAAATAGACCATTGACGCTTTTCCTTCCTCTTGCTAAAATGTCATCATGCTAATTATTGGAGGATACAATGGATGCGACTTATCGGCTCAAACCTTATGAGCTGAACATTAATTTTCTTGAAACGCTCAAAAATACGTTCAAGGACAAGGATATCACCGTATCGGTTGAGGAGGTGCAGGACGAGACTGATTTTATTCTGTCTACAGCGGCAAATCGCAAGCATATATTTGAGGCGCTGGAAGCGGTAAAAAAGGGAGTTCCCTACCGTACCATGACGATGGAAGAACTTGACGCACTGGTGGAAGGATGAAAATTGTCTTTTATAACGAAACCGCGTTCAACACTTTCTATGATTGGACTGTGGCTGACAAAAAAATCGCAAAGAAAATAGCGGCGCTGATTAAAGATATCAGCCGAACACCCTATGACGGCATCGGGAAGCCCGAAGCTTTGAAGCATGAACTTTCCGGCTGGTATTCACGACGTATAAACGATGAACACCGGCTCATCTACAAGGTTGAAAACGATACGCTCACTATCTTGTCTTGCAAAGATCACTACGAATAGCCTCTCGGCGGCACGCGCCCCGCACTTTGCCGTCGGGCATTGCGGCGTAAAAACCCGTGTTCATCTGTGGACAAATTCCCATGGCGAGCGCATTAAAAATTTGTCCACAGATTGCCACAGATAGACACAGATTTTCACTCCGCAATTTTCTTTATCTGTGTTAATCTGTGTGTATCTGTGGACATTCTTCTTCGGCATTTTCCCCTTGGACGCGAATGCACACGAATAATCATAAAATATCCTTATGAATTCGCGATTTCTTCGCGTCATTCGCAGATTTTTCTGCATCAATCCACGAAATCTGTGGATTTTCTTGATTTGTTATTTTAATGCGCTCGCCTGACGGGACCTGTGGGGCTCTTGCACAAATTTTTCATATTTGATAGAGTTTTTCCATGCTTACAACAATGGCAGACATAAAGGCAGAAATCGCTCACGGCTCACGGCTCACGGCTCACGGCTCACGGCTCACGGCTCACGGCTCACGGCTCACGGCTCACGGCTCACGGCTCACGGCTCACGGCTCACGGCTCACGGCTCA
>JAITNZ010000152.1 GCA_031290205.1 Spirochaetaceae bacterium | reverse complement strand
GTGTTCAATATATTTCATCTACCCGTATCGTTTTCCCGTTAACCAAAATCCAAAAAACAATTTTAGACGCTTTCGGTTTTGATTATCCCGTGTAGATATAATTTTTTAGGGAATTTAGGATTCACCTCGCGCACGCCGCTTCTTCCGCTTCTTGTTGTCGCCGCTTACTTCCATTTCATCCGCCTCAGGCGCTTTCATGCTTGCCTTCACTCCGATGAGGGCGATACAGTAGCGCGCGCGGTTAGAAGGCGATGCGATAGCATCGAGAATTTTGAGACACAATTCAGATTGACTGTCAACAATGAATATCCGCCGCTCCTATCAACGACCAGTCAGCAGGATTCACCACTCTCGTCGGATGACAGAAAAAAACCAAATCTGTCCCGTTCCCGACCTCTCCCAGCCCCTCTTTGTCCGTTATCCGCTCCCGATGCCGCTCAAGATTCAGTTCTGTCGTGTCTTCTATCAGCACGACCTCCGCCAATCCCGAACACTCCTTCGCGCAATGCTCAGTCGCGCACCGTATCAACGCCTCTTCCGTCACTCTTTTATGGTTAAAAAACCGATAAAACGAAACTTGATCGCTCCATTTGTCCGTCTTCTGCATCACTACCCGCAAATTCATCACTATGATGCAAAGTAGTAAAGCCCCCTTTTCCTCAAGCGCTTATCTTTGAAGCGGTTGGGCGCATCCATCGTCATCATATTTTGCCCCTCCTCGAGACTTGTCTTATCATATCACAAATGTGGTTGTTTGTGTATAATCGGTAGCGCCGCGGGGGGCGCTGCGGGGGCATTAACGTCAGTGTTGGGTTGTTCTGCGCCACGCCATGAACGATTAACCGCAACAACGCCCAATAATAGCGTCAGGTAACCCTATCTTGCCATCACGCTTGCTAGTCGCGCCGCGCGGGGATATATGCTTTTGGTCTCTAAATTTGCACCGCTCACGCGGTGTGGGTGCGTTCATTGGGCGGGGTAGGGCGCAACGCAGTGCGCCCGTAGGGGGAGACTTCCCCCCTCCTCTACTGGATTACTACCATAGTGCCGCCTGATTTACCCAGAATTTGGAAGTGCACCCCATCATGGCGGGGGAAGTTCACAAAAGGCGGGGGATGGGGTATACTGTTTGTAAATGGAAGAACTAACACATTTCGATACTGCGGGGAACGCCGTCATGGTGGACGTTTCCGGCAAAAACATCACGGAACGGATGGCGCGCGCGCGGGGCGTCATCAGGATGCAAGAGCGGACGCTGGAAATCATCAAAAGCGGCTCGGCAAAGAAAGGCGATGTCCTTGGCGTCGCCCGCCTTGCCGGCATCATGGCGGCAAAGAGAACATCTAGCCTGATTCCGCTCTGCCATCCCCTCAGCTTCGATAAGTGCGCGATCGATTTCGAGATACATGAGGGCGACGGTGAAGATGGGGGCGGACGGGAAATCGAAGCGGTCTGCTCGGTAAAACTTTCCGGCAAAACAGGCGCCGAAATGGAGGCGCTTACCGGCGTTTCCGTCGCGCTCCTTACCATCTACGACATGTGCAAAGCCGTTGACCGCGCAATGGTTCTTTCCGATATACGCTTAGAAGAAAAATCCGGCGGTAAAAGCGGACATTTTTTTGCAATAGACCTCTTGCGAAACTAGGGGCAGGCAAGATTGCGAAAGATTTGTCCGCAGTTTGAAGCCCAAAAGCGCAGACATAATGGGTTTATTTCGAGCATTTTGGGCGAAAAAATGTGGGCAAAGATGAGCAAGATTGCCGCGCATGAGTTTCGCAAGAGGTCTAATGCCTAGTTCCGCTTGCCCAGCTTGTTTGCAAGACAAGCCGGATTGTTAATAATCCGCGCTCAGTCCAAGCATGGGAGGTGGGGACCTGAGGCGGCAGCTGCTTTGTTTTCCGCGCTGATTGCTTCGAAAACCTCTTCGCGGTAGACTTTGACGTGCTTGGGCGCGTTGATGCCGAGCCGCACCTGGTCGCCGCGCACTTCGATGATGGTAACGGTGATATTATCGCCAATCACGATCTTTTCGTCTCTTTTACGGGAAAGTATCAGCACGGCGCCTTCTTCGACGCGGCAAGTTCCTGCTGAACATCATGCTTCGTCATCCAGCGAGGATCCCCCAGCACTATCTGTTTTGCCAAACGCGCGTCGCGGTTGATGATGATGGGACCTTGCAGGTTTGCCGTCATTGGTCCGCCATCCTGCGGGATCGTTAAAACCGCAAAAAAGAGCGCATCCTGCGGACTGCTCACGCCGATTTCGGTAAGCTCCTCGTCATTAATATCCATCTCGTAGTCCGGACGGAAGAGAAAAGGGTCGACCAAAACAAAGGCTGTCCCGACGCTATCCAGCGATTGCAGCCAAAAAAAAGGCGGCTTCTCTCCATCAAGCAGCGCAAAATCTTTATAATTCTCAAAACCTAACAAGCCGGAGGGAAACCGCAACTTCTGTTTCTCATCAATCTCGATGTTTCCAAAGGCTTTTGTAGCAATTTTCAAACTATTCTCCTTGTATATTCAGTATTCTATAGATTTATTCCATGGAAGGGAATGGGGGATGGGGGATGTATTCGAACTATGGAAATACTCCATGGAATATACTGATACTCTGAAGTAAAAATCCATTCCCCATTCCCCATCACCCCTCCCCCTCCCCTACTACCGTAAAAAATCCAGCAAGCTGGGGGGGAGTATCCTCGCCGCGGTCTGTAATGCGGCGCGGTGAGCCATGTCCATCATGCCGAGTTCGACGGCGGCATCGGCAAGGTCAAGCCCGATTTCACGGTCAAGGTCGTGGTTCACGTTCTGTATCTCCGTGTTGAGCCGACCCCACGCCGTCTCGACCCGTTCGCTACGGCTGCCTGCCACATTGCGCCTCATGTTGAGGTTGGCGAGCGCGTCGTCGATGCCGCCCAGCGCCTGCCCGCCCACATAGTTGTGGTCGCCGCGAAGCAGCGCGTCCCGAAGCCCGATGGCAACATCGAAGAGCGAGCCGCCGGAAACCCGCGTGTCGTTGCCCCAATTCGGCGCGCCCTGCGGGGAATTCCCCCGTGTAAGCCCCAAATCCTGTAAAACCCGCGAGCCCTCCCTATCCTCCAGCGTGATAAGATGAGGGTCGGTCCCTTCGAGGGCAAGCCCCTGCGTCTCGATGTCGAGAAACGCCTTAATCGGCGCGGCGGAATCGTTTATCTTCGCGGCAATCGTATTCACATCATCGCCGGCGCTCAAAAAAATCTCGACCTTATCAACAAAAATCGACGTCGCCTCCTGAACCTGATAGCCGGAAGCGTCCCACGAGGAAGCGACCCGCATACGTTCAGCCCAGAACACTTCGCCGCCGGGCATATCGAGTGTGGAAAAGCTCCTGTCGCTTAGCTCGATCTGCCGGTTCGCCCCCGCGCCCCGATACTCAACACGGATAGGGGCAGCCTCCCCGATGCCGTCCACCGTCCCTTCGACGATGCGAAAGGGCTGTGTCAAAGACTTGTCGCCCGAAAAAAGGTATTTCCCATCCGGTCCATTCGCGTTTGCAATCGTGGCAAGCTCCTTCAAAAGTTCGTTCACCTCGATGCCCATCATCGCCGTATCATCCTTTGTCCACACGCCGTTCGCCCCTTTCACGGCAAATTCGCGGAGTTTTTGCACAATATCATTCGCCTCACCGAGAAAGCCGTCAACATGATTGTAATGTTCCTTCGCGCCGAGCGTGTTCTGTTCAAAACGCTCCAGCCGCGTCCGGTAGGAAGCATAGCGCACCGCATGAGACGCCCCCACAGGGTCGTCAGCAAGCTCCCGTATTCGCGTCTGGCTTGCAATTTTCGTCTGAACATCAGCAATCCCCCGCTCCTTACGGCGCAGGTAAAACTGCATATCATCGTTAGGCATATTAGTCGAAACTCTTTCCATAAAATAATCCCCTCTATACTATTTCGGAAAAAAAAACGAATAACTAAACCGCCTCCTCGTTGCAGGCTCTCCCACAGCAAACACAATACTTACTTTACTTACTGTTACCATTATTTTTCCAGGGCGAGCGCATTAAAATAACAAAATCAAGAATATCCGCAGATTTTGCAGATTGGCGCAAAAAAGATTTACGAAAACCGTGAAGAAATCGCAAATTCATAAAGGTATTGGATAATTATTCGTTTTTATTCACGTCAATTCGCGTCCAATTTGAAAATGCTGAAGAAGAAGGTCCACAGATACACACTGATTAACACAGATGAAGAAAATTGTGGAGTGAAAATCTGTGTCTATCTGTGTTAATCTGTGGACAAATTTTTAATGCGTCGCCCTGATTATTTTTCACTCTACGGTAGATTTTTCTTTTTATTCGTGCTATAAAAGTTTAAGCTTATTCAGGCGCTGAAAACCTACCCTAAAAAATCTGCACCGAGATTGAGGAGGAAAAAGAATGATGAAAACAAGAATGCGGTTTATACTGGTGGCTGCAATCGCCCTCGCAGGTATTGCAATTTTTCAATCGCTGTTCGTCGGCTGCTCGAAGGAGAATGCCGACACGACCTACATCAACGGAAATATCTACACGGTTGACGAAAATTTTTCACGGGTGGAAGCGCTCGTTATCCGGGGTGATCGCATTGTATACGCCGGAGACTCGATCACGGCGCAGGAGGCGTACAAGGCTTCCACAACGGTGGACATTGCGGGCAGAACCGTCGTCCCCGGACTTATCGACAGCCACCTGCACTATCAGTTGATCGGCTCTTTTCTGGACCGGATCGACATTTTCCAGAAGTCCAAGGAGGAAATTCTGTCCCTAGTAGCGGGAGAAGCGGCGCGGCTGGGTCCGGGCAAGTGGATCGTTTCCATGGGCTGGAACAATGTCCTCTGGGGGGAGGATTACCCCACCAAAGAAGAGCTTGACGCAGTGGCGCCCGACAACCCCGTGGCATTATCACGGGTAGACGGACACTCAACATGGTACAACTCCATGTCCCTGCGCTTGGCGGGAATAGACCGCAACACGCCGAATCCCCGTGGCGGCGAAATCCTGAAAAAGCCCAACGGCGATGTGTGGGGCATCCTCACCGATAACGCGTCGGGTCTGGTATACGCGGTCATTGAGGACGATACCGCCCCGGAACGGGTTCTTTCCCGCTTTTCCCTGGCGGATCAGGCGATTATTTCTTACGGGATCACCACGCTTGTAGACGCCGGGGAATCCTGGGAAAATATCAAGGTACTTCGTTCGGGTTACGAAGCGGGAACGCTCCACGTCAGGGCATACGAAATGCTGAGTAACGGGAGTGACATACCCTACATAGCCGAAGGAAACCGTCCTACAACAGACGTGTTTGGCGATGGGCGGCTCGCGATAAACGCGGTCAAACTGGTCTCCGACGGCGCGCTGGGTTCCCGGAGCGCATGGCTTTTGTCCGACTACACCGACCGCCCTGGTCACGTTGGGAACGGGCGCTTGACCAACGAAGAAGCAAATGCCGTCGTAAAGCGGGTAGCCGACGAGGGCTTCCAGATCGGCGCCCATGCCATCGGCGATGCGGCGGTACAGCAGATCATCAACGCCTATGTGGTCGCCGTGGGAGAAGAAAATCTTCGGGACCGCCGTTTCAGGATTGAGCATTACCAGATTGTAAACGCCCACGACATCTCCCGCACAATCCGGCTGGGCATCATCCCCTCCATGCAAACCGTCCACGCCACGAGCGACATGAACATGGCGGAAGACCGAGTTGGACCGGTTCGGATCCTCTCGTCCTACGCATGGCGCACTATCGTGGATCTGGGGGGCTACATCGCCAACGGCACCGACGCACCGGTGGAACTGGTGAATCCCTACTACAACCTTTACGCCGCAGTGAGCCGTCAGGATCGTAGCGGACAGCCGCCCAGCGCGTGGTACCCGGAACAGGCACTAAGGCGTGAAGAAGCGCTCCGCTCCTACACCATCTGGGGCGCCCATGCCATCTTTGCCGAAGGAAACCGGGGTTCCCTTGAAGCGGGCAAATACGCCGACTTTGTGGTGCTGGACCGAGACTACATGACCTGCCCGACAAGCGAAATCGACGACATTACCGCCCTCCGCACCGTCATCGGCGGAAAAGTCGTGTACCAGTCCCCCTAAGCTCGTAGAGCGTCAGCTTTCAAGTAGTGGATAAAAAATTTAACCACGAACCTCACGAAAAACACGAACAGGAGCTAGGAAAAAAGTCTGCGAATAACGCAATGAAATCGCGAATTCATGGAGAGATTATATGATTATTCGTGTGCATTCGCGTCCAAGGGGAAGGCTTTCTCAGTCGGCGTCACAAGCGCTTACGCGCACACGCTCGCCGCCATGCTCCTTGCCACGCACTCAACTGTTACGGCTTCACAGATGAATGTCCACACGGGGAAGGCTTTCTCGGTCAGCGGCTCAATGCGCTACGCGCACACGCTCGCTGCCATCCTCTTGTTACCGCGCACTTTTCTGTAGGGCATTGCGGAGTAAAAATCTGTGGCTATCTGTGGCCATCTGTGGACAAATTCTTAATGCGCTCGCCCTGACTTGGAGACCGATACCCCTTCAGCAAGTCCCCGCTTGTGCTGCCCCCACTGCGAAAAAAAAATCCTAACTATCCTTCCTTGTCCTTTCTACTGTTAAGCAGCGAGTATAAAACCGGCGTAACAAAGAGGGTCATGATTGAGCTGACGCCGAGTCCGCCGACGAAGGTTTTGCCGATGGGTTGTATCGTGTCGGCGCCCTGTCCGGGGAAGAAGGCGATGGGAACCATCGCGAGCACAGTGGAGAGGGTGGTCATCAAAATCGGGCGGAGGCGGTTCCGCCCTGCTTCGACGCAGGCGGCGTTCACCTTTAAGCCGCGTGCGCAGAGTGTGTTCGTGTAATCGACAAGGACGATGCCGTTGTTGACGACAACGCCGACGAGGGCGACGATGCCGACCGCGCTGAACATCGACATTGCCTGGTCGCCGATTTTATATATCCATATAACGCCGATGAATAAGAGTGGTATCGAAAAGAAAATTATCAGAGGGTCGACAAACGATTCAAATTGCGATGCCATAAGCCCGAATACCAAAAAGATAGCGACGCCGATGATGAACGCTATCTTTAGGTTGAACTCTTCGACCTCGGCGGCTTCACCTAAATAGTTGATGGTAACGTCATCGCGCTGCACAAGGTGTTGCCCGATAGCTTCCTTCAAGCGCGCCTGCATTTCGGTAGCCGCGATGCCGCCGTTTAACTCGCCGCTGATGTTCACGATACGCTGCCGGTTTTCGCGCCGTATCGATGTTGGCGCGCGCCCTTCTTTTATCGTCGCCACATTGGAAAGCGGCACGCGGACGCCGTTGCGCGAGGTAACGGCGATTGCGTCGAGGTTTGGTAAGCCGCGCCTGTCCTCCGCTTGCAGGCGCACCTGAATATTGACAAGCCGCTCCCCTTGCGAGATCGTCGTCGCGTTGGTGCCGTCCATCGCCGTCCGTATCTCGTTGGCGATTGACGAAAGCGATATGCCGAGCGCCTGCGCCCTGTCGCGGTCGATTGCAATTTGAAGCTGAGGAGAGCCTTCGCTGATATTGATTTCGGCATTTTCGATTTCAGGAAGGTAGCGCTGCATAATCAGCTTTACTTCGTCGGCGCTTTCCATGAGCGATGTAACATTACGCGAGGTGAGCGCTACTTCGATGGCGCTTGTCGTGCTCATCGAGCGACCCGCGCGAAACGCGGGACGGGCATCGGGGAACTGGGCGAATATCGGCGTGAGTTTCCTAATGATAGTATCAGGTGTATCAATCTGCATGGCGGGCTCCGGCAGCGTAATCTGCACGGTGCCCTGACTCGTGCCGCTGCGGCGCGCCGTTAAAATCAAATTATTATAGCCTTCAATATTATTTTTGATAATCTCTTCTATATCGAAGAGCAATGCTTCGGTTACGTCTATCGGCGTTCCCTGCGGCATCGAAACATTGATATTCACATTATCATCAATGCGCGATCGTATAAACATATTCATACCGATACCGCCGAATTGCATAAACGAAAAAACCAAGAGAGCTACGACGCACAGCAACACAATCAAGCGGTGGCGCAGGCACGCTTTAAGCGCATTCGAATAGGCGCTCGTCATGGTATCGAAAAATTTTTCCAGAGCGCTATCAAGAAAGCACATCAGTCTATTATTAAGCGGCTTCTGCTTCCGCGTATCAAGCTTTAATATTGGTCCGCAGAGCGCGGGCACTATCGTAAGCGCCACAAAGAGCGAACAGCTTAACGAGATAATCACGGTAAAAATCAAGTCGTTAAAGAGCTGCCCATACATTTCAAGGTCATTCTTGTAAATCAACAGGGGGATGAACACACAGAGTGTTGTTGTCGTCGAGGTGACAATTGCGCGTATCATCTCTTCGCTGCCCAATATCGCGGCAATCGACGCCTTCGCGCCGCGCAGCCTATAGTTGTAGACATTATCAATGATGACGATTGACGCATCAACCGTCATGCCGAGCGCAAGAATCAAACCGGTCATCGTGAGGAGGTTCAGCGTAAACCCAAAAACCGCCATCAACATCAGCGTTAATAAAATCGAAATAGGAATCGATATGCCGATGATGAGCGTGCCCTTGATATTCCGCAGAAAGATAAAAATAATCACCATGCAGAGCAGCGCGCCTTGAAACGCATTGGAATACACCTGATTGAGCGTCGCGCTTATCATCGACGTGTTATCGGATAACACATCCAGTGTTATCCCCCGCGGCAAGAGGGCGTTTATCTGGGCAAGGGAATCGCGCACACGCCGCGCAACCTGCACGGAATTACTATCGCTTTCGGACTGCACCTGAATATACACGGCGCTCTGGTCGTTTACGGAAACACGCGCCGCGTTATCATTGTATCCCAGATAGACATTGGCAATGTCCTCCAGCCGCGTGAGTTGGGCGCGCTGCCCCCCGACGCTGTTCTGGGCATTGGCGACATTCACCGTCTTCACGACGAGGCGTTTAATCTGCTCGATGTCGCGCAATTCCTGCTCAACCATCAGTTGGTACTCGCGTGTGCCGCGGAGGAGGTTGCCACCGCTCTGCAACACGTTCTGCCCCTTCAGCGCCGCCGAAACTTCGGTGAGCGTTATCCCCAGCGCGGCAAGGCGGTTCAGCGAAACATCGACGCACACTATCTGGGTGGTGCCGCCGGTAACGTCGGCGGACGCCACCCCCTCAATCCGCTCAATGTTCGCTTGAATCTCGTCTTCGGCAAAGATGCGCAGCCGGTCACTGGGATAATTGCCGCGCACAATGAGGCGCATAATCGGCGAGGCTGACATATCATAACGGCGCACGGTCGGCGTCGAAACATCGTCAGGTAGGGAATTGACCAGCCGGTTCACGAGGGTCTGCGCGTCAGTCGCCGCTTCGTCCATGTCGGTGCCGTATTTAAAGTTCAGCGTAACCTGGCTGCTCTCGAACGCCGAGTTCGAGGTCATCGTGTCGAGGTTGCGCGAAGAAGCAAGCGCCTTTTCAAGCGGAATCGTAACGTTCTGCTCGATGTCGGCAGGACCCGCGCCGGTCAAGGTGGTGTTGACCGAGAGCACGGGTCGGGCAATCGAAGGGAAGAGGTCAACGGCGATATTCGGCACCAGTGTCGCCGCAATACCCATCGCAAGCGCATAGAGCACGACTATCGTAACCGGCCGCTGCACGGCATATTTTGTTATACTCATGGGTTAAGTATACAGCATCACGCTGATTTTCCCAATACTCCCCTCAATGCGCATCTATTCACGGATAATTTGAAAATGCTGAAGAAGAATGTCCACAGATACGGGGAAGGCTTTCTCAGGTACGCGGCGTTACGCGCTACGCGCACACGCTCGCTGCCATGCTCCTTGCCGCGCACTCCATTGTAGGGCTTTCTGAAGTGAAAATCTGTGTTAATCTGTGTCCATCTGTGGACAAATTTTTAATGCGCTCGCCCTGCCTGCGGTACTTTCTCCTTGACATTTTAGATAATTGGGTAAAATAAAACATGGTTCAAAAAAGCTATGACAAAACCAGCGAATTTTTCTCGCTTTCCACACCTTTAGCGGCGCCACAGCCGACACAGGCGGTTTTAGCCTCGCTTTTAGTAAGCGATGGGCGATTGAGTGCTCATTGTGGAGAAAAACCCCGCCCACAATTTGAAACGGGCATGCCATTTTTCTTTCGTTTGTATTTTACGCCGCGCAAGTGGTTGATAAAAGAAGCCGCCCCTAGGACGGCTAATAATAAGAAAGTGGGGCAAACCCCGCAGAGGAGTTTTTTATGACAAATAAAATTACAAACTTTGCAGTCGGGAGTTTTATGCTCATCACCGCGCTTACTGTGTTTGCCTCCTGCGAGGTGATTGCGTCGACGCAGGGGCAAGACCTTAGCTTTGAAGCGGAGTGGATTCAGTTGAAGCCGACTGTGGCAGTGCGTGAGGGCGAAATCTGGACGGCTTCGCTGGCGCTCGACTTTAGTAAGGCAGTTGAAGGGCTGGTCGATACGCTTGATACGGCGGTGCTGGCGGAACTCTTCACATTTGAGTATCAACGTTCGACTGTATCGGGAATTACGGCGACCACCGTGAAGAAAACGGCGGCGGGGAGTTACACGCTTAGTGTCCAAAATGTTTCCGACAACAGCGCCGGTATAGTGCTGGTAACCATCAACAAGAAGGGTATCACGCCCAGTCCCCGTATATGGGCTCTGAATGGAGATGTCGTCATCGCCTGAAAATTCAGCGCACGCGGGCGCACTGTGTTGCGCGCTACTCCGCTGCTTGCAGCGGGGATTTTTTATTGCTACCGAGGCATCTTTCAGTACACACATCGTCAGATCTAACTTCACCGATGAGTAATGGTGAATCGGGACTATGCTGTTTTCTATTTTCTTCAACACGCTTTCGATTATCATTTGCGTAACAATACAGACAAGCATTTGCACAGGAGTTATAAGCGCCAATGTCGACACTTGCGACACATGCACATTTTAATCGTTGAGTTTTATCTTTCCCAACAGACAAGGGGCAGCCAATTATTTGTTCAATCAATCTATCATCTATACAACGCGCATGACTGATGCCATATTGTGATAGATTAATATCTTCCGCACAGGTATCGATAGCAAAACAGTTTTCTCGAGCAATGGCAGATAGTTGTTTTGCGATGCTATCTTTATCCTCGGCAGACATTGGGTGTATGTCGAGAAGATTGAGGTTTTTGGTGATTTTTGAATAAAAATCAATAAAACTTATGGTTACTTTTTTTGCGTAGCCTCTCAAAGCATGTGCAATCGTGCCAAAATTTTCAACATGATAGAAAATCGTATATTTTTCGTTGATCAAGAGAGGATCATAACGCCAAATGACTTTTTCCGCGCCAATCGTATCTGAAAGTTTTTGAAAGGTATCTATTATTGCCTGCTTCCCCGGTAAGCCCGCCTCGATGTCTTGCGCGTATGAGTTGAGGGTAAATTGAAAATAATAGGGATACGCGGCAAGTAGCTGAAGCTTGTCAAGCATCGGGCGGGGATTCTTCGTCCAAAAAACAATACAATCAACAACATCAGGTAATAATGATACTTTGCTAATCTGATGAATATTCATTGGGTTACGAACAAGGACATACCTTTCGCGCAAACGCTTGAAAAACCATTCTGCATAATACGAAGGAATATCGGTTCGCCTGCTGGCGCTAATAATCACTTGAGAC
This sequence comes from Spirochaetaceae bacterium, assembly GCA_031290205.1. Taxonomy (GTDB): domain Bacteria; phylum Spirochaetota; class Spirochaetia; order Treponematales; family Breznakiellaceae; genus JAITXS01. The sequence continues at coordinate 3,210 of JAITNZ010000152.1, read as the reverse complement.
CATCCTTTTTTGAAAATCTTTTTCATCTTTTGCGCAGAAATTCGCTCATTTTGAGATGCCTACTTCCATGATTTTAAGTATATCAGATATAAAAATTTTGTCAGCTGACGCACTGCTTACTACACTGAAAAATCAGACCAGATGCTGTGCTGTGTAGTTATCGATAACACAATTTTCTTCGCAGGGCTTACCTTGACAAACTCACGGAATAATTATAGCCTTTTAGAAGCGGCACAGGCGCTTATGAGGAGAGCAAAATGGCAGTAGATGGCATCGTAGACACTCGCGAATCTGAGATACAGGCGCAGATGATGCTCGACACGGCGCCCCTAGCCGCATCCGTCTGGGGCGAGGACGGGCATATGATGAACTGCAACATGGAAGCGGTGCGTATGTTCGGGCTCAAAGAAAAAGCGGACTATGTTAAGCATTTTTATGACCTGAACCCCGAGTTCCAACCCGATGGTGAAAAGACACAGGACAAGGCGGCGCGGATGATCAAGGCGGCGTTTGACGAAGGCTATCAGCGCTTCGAGTGGCTCTACCTGACGGGCTCCGGACAGCCGTTGCCGGTGGAGACTACCCTCGTGCGGGTGCCTTGGACGGACGGCACCCGCCGACTGATGGCATATAGCCGCGATCTGCGGGAATACAAAGCCCTGATGGCGGAGATTCAGGCGCAGATAGACCGCGCCGAAGCCGCAGCTAAGGCAAAATCAGAGTTCCTCGCCCGCATGAGCCACGAAATCCGCACGCCGATGAACGCCATCATCGGCATGAGCGAGCTTATCCGCATGGACAATATGGACGAAATCCAGCGGGACTACTTCGACGATATTAGGCGCATGTCAAAATCCCTCCTCACCCTGATCAATGATATCCTCGACTTTTCAAAGATTGAGGCGGGCAAGCTGGATATTGCGCCGGTGCACTACAATATGTATATGCTCTTCGACCAAGTCTGCTCGATGAACCGCTTCCTCGCGACCGGTAAAAGCCTCAACCTCCACTCATTCCGCGACCCGTCGGTGCCCGAACTGCTCTTCGGCGACGAGGGGAGAATCCGGCAGATTTTCACCAACATACTGAGTAACGCGATCAAATATACCCGTGAAGGTTACGTCCGCTTCACGATGACTACCGAAGAACGGGATGGTAAGCGCTTCATCGTGGCAACAGCGGAAGATACCGGTGTCGGCATAAAGGAGGAGGACCTGCCAAAGCTCTTCGGCACCTTCCAACAACTTGATTCCGGCACCAACCGAGGGGTTACGGGCACCGGACTGGGCTTGGCTATCACGCGGAACCTCTTGGAACTGATGGGGGGCTCTATCGAAGTGCGCAGCGTTTACGGCAAAGGTTCCTGCTTTACCGCCCGCATCCCCCTCGTGCCCGGAGACCCTGCCAAAATTGAGGCGGTCTGTTCTAGGAGCGTAACGGTGCGGGAGAATGCCTGTGCCCTCGTGGTGGACGACATCTCCACGAACCTCAAGGTGGCGTCGCGCTTTGTCGCTAAATACGGCGTTGAGGTGGATACGGCATTGAGCGGCGAGGAGGCGGTTGCAAAGGCGGCGCAAAAGGGCTATGACATCATCTTTATGGACCACATGATGCCCGGCATGGACGGCGTTGAAGCTACGGCGAAGATACGCGCCCTCCCCGGCTGCGGTACTACACCCATCATCGCCCTCACCGCCAATGCGGTAACCGGTATGCGGGAATTTTTTCTGGGAAACGGCTTCGACGATTACCTTGCCAAGCCGATTGAACTGGCAAAGCTGAACATGATTATGGAACGCTGGTGCGCGCCTCGTCCAGCAGCGCGGGAGAAAGCCCCGAATGTGCAGGCGGGGAAGCCGATGTTTTTGCAGGAAAAAATGCCGGAGGACCGGGCGGGGATGCACATTCCCGGTGTGGATACGGCGGCGGGAATCGAAATGCTCGGCGGCTCGGAGGAGGTTTACCGCGATGTGCTGGGCGCCTTTTGCGAGGATGTGACGGAACGGCTGCCGACGCTCTCCCATGTGCCCGATAGCAAGGGGCTGCCGCTGTTCATCACGATGGCACACGCCATAAAGGGCGCGGCGGCAAACATCAGCGCAAAAGCGATGTCGCAGAAGGCAGCGCGCCTCGAGCAGGCGGGGAAAAACGGTGATATTGCCGCGATACGCCTAGAGATTCCCGACTTCATCGCCGACCTTACCACCCTGTCCGGGGATATTGAGCGGGCGCTGGGCATCTAAGCAGCAGTTCCGAATTCAACCACAGACCTCACGAACAGCACACAAAGACGAGACATAATGTGAACAATGGCGATAAAAAAGGCAGAAATCGAGAGAATTGTGCACAATTTGTTCGTGTGGTTCGTGTTGTTCGTGGTTAATTTTCGAATTCTGAATTACTGGGTGATGTGCGGCAGACATTGACAAAATGAGTAGACATATAATACTGTCTTGGTATGAAAAATATGACTACTAAGAATTCCTCACCCGATAAGCCGTGCGCGGTGTGCCCCTGCATGGAGCTGTGCCCGTTGGACAGCACGATGCAGATCATCGGCGGGAAGTGGAAGGTGCCGATACTTTGCGCCCTGCATCAAGATGGCACGACGCGCTACAACGAACTTAAGCGGAAGATTCGCGGGATTACCAACACGATGCTGGTAAGTTCATTAAAAGAATTGGAGAAAGCAAAACTCGTCAGCAGACAACAATTTATGGAAATGCCCGTCCGCGTCGAATACTCATTGACCAGCGCCGCAGGCGATCTCGTCCCCATCTTGGCGCAACTTGCAAACTGGGGGATTAAAAGGCACGCTGATTAGGCACTTTCAGCTTGAGCAGAATATATCGAAAAAAAACGGATAAGAAAAGCCCACGCAGCAGGATGGGTGCACTTCCAAATTCTGGGTAAATCAGCCGGCACTATGGTAGTAATCCAGTAGAGGAGGGGGAAGTCTCCCCCTACGGGCGCACTGCGTTGCGCCCTACCCCCTCTGCGGGGGGATACCCCCCGCAACGCCCCCCTCGTCAGCAATAGAGCATTATCACATTTTTAGTATTTACCCAGAAAAATAAATTGCACCCCATGGCTGCAGCAATTACGAATTCGAAAATTAACCACGAACGGCACGAACAAATCGCAACTACGCGGGCGACCGCATTAAGAATTTGTCCACAGATGGACACAGGGGGAAGGCTTTCTCGGTCG
>JAITNZ010000084.1 GCA_031290205.1 Spirochaetaceae bacterium | reverse complement strand
GCGCACCGTCTTCCCGTCGATTGCGATGACTTCACGGTCAACATTCCTTTTAATCGCGCGAACCCATTCCATAAAGCAGTTTTCTATCAGTTTCGGCTTTAATGCGCAAAATACGCGCCGATACACATCGTGTTGCGGAATGCCGTGTTCCAGTTTCAGAAACTTCCCCAACCATTCTCGTTTTGCTTCCCTATAGCGCTGGATGTCCTCCCATCCGCGCGCAAACGACATTAGCGCCAATATCGTTATCGCTTTTCCCCTCTTGTAAAGGATATTTCCTGTTTATTTCCTTCCTCGGATCCGGTATTCCCGAGAAATACGCCATTATTGGCTTCATTTTTGCTTCCATAAACTCCCTCCCAGAAAATCTGTTGTGCTTTTTTTCTATTCTATCATTTTTGCACGGCTTAGAGTATGCGCTCGCCCTGGGGGAGTTACTGTTAAGGCTTTACTGTTAGGCGATAAACGCGTAGCCCCCAACTCGTCGAAAAGCCCTCACCGCTTGTGCTGTAGGGGCAATTTCCTGACGTAGCGGGCGGGGCGGGGGGAGACTTACCAGAAAGTATCACTGGTAAAAAACTTTAGTCGGCTACTGCCGACATGGTGTTATGCATTTCCTAAGTGGCGGAAAATGCGTCCGACGAGGAAAACGACTTGCTTAGGAAATGGGTGCCCACTTTCTGGTGAGGCTCCCCCCGCCCCGCCCGTCCCCGCGATTAAAATCGCGGGGCATCAGCACAAATGGGGAGGCGCTGAAGGTATTGATTTTTATTGGGGAATGCGGGAATATAAGCCAGTATGAATTTGCAAGGAGCAATGGAAGATGAGCAATGATAATCAAGGGAAGGGCGGTCCGCAGTTTAATTTCGGCGGTCCGAATGGGCCAAAGCTGCCTGACCCAAAGAAGTGGAGCGGGTGGAAATTTTCCATTGTGTATATTTTAATTTTGATTGTGGGGATGAGCCTTTTTAACTATGTTTTTATGAGTAAGGTGAATCCCGTTATCGATTATTCGGAGTTTAAGCAGCGAATCGCCTCGGGCGAGATTAAGCGTGTTGAGCTTGACGAGGCTTATTTTATCGGGCATGTGGACAAGGCGCCCGTCAAGACGCAAATAAAGGCGCCTATCCTCTTCGGGCTTTCCGCGCCGGAGCCCGCGGCGCCGACGACTGTTTACCGCACGGTGCCGATAAACGACACGACGCTCATCAGTTTGATGGACGAGCATGGCGTTGATTACTATGCCGTTTCCCGCGAGGGGAGCGCGATCCTCAATTTTATCTTTACTTGGGTGCTGCCGATAGCGTTTTTCATCTTTATATGGCGTATTTTGATGCGGAGGATGGGGAACTTTGGCGGGAATGTGCTTTCCTTTGGGCAGAACCGCTCGGCAATTGTCGCCGAAGGGGATGTGAAGACGCGGTTTGCCGATGTTGCAGGCGAGGATGAGGCGAAAGACGAGCTGATTGAGGTTGTTGATTTTCTGAAAAACCCTAAAAAATATACGGACATTGGCGGGAGGATACCCAAGGGCGTCCTCCTTGTCGGTCCGCCGGGGACGGGGAAGACGCTGCTTGCCCGCGCGGTTGCCGGCGAGGCGGGCGTTGCCTTTTTTAGAATGAGCGGCGCTGATTTTGTCGAGATGTTTGTCGGCGTCGGCGCGGCGCGTGTGCGCGATTTGTTCAAGCAGGCGCGGGCGAAGGCGACAGGGAGCAAGGGCTGCATCATTTTTATCGACGAGCTTGACGCCATCGGCAAGAGCAGGCTGAACAATATTGGGGGGGGGAACGACGAACGCGAGCAGACGCTCAACCAGCTTCTCGTCGAGATGGACGGGTTTGACGCGACCGGCGGGCTCATCGTGCTTGCGGCGACGAACCGCCCCGACGTGCTCGACCCCGCGCTGCTTCGTCCGGGGCGTTTTGACCGGCAGGTGCTGGTCGACAAGCCCGACCTCAAGGGGCGCGAAGAAATACTGAAGATACACGCGCGGGAGGTAAAACTTTCGCCGTCGGTTGATCTGGCGGCGGTGGCGCGGGGCACTTCGGGCTTTGTCGGTGCGGATTTGGCGAATATTGTGAACGAAGCGGCGTTGCTTGCCGTCCGCGGCGGGAGGATGCTTGTCGAACAGCAGGATTTTAGCGAGGCTATCGAAAAAACCGTTGCCGGTTTGCAAAAAAAGAACCGCGTGATAAAGCCTGAGGAGCGGCGCATCGTCGCGTTTCACGAAACGGGGCACGCGCTTGTCGCCGCGCTCACGCCGAATTCGGACCCTGTGCAGAAAATCTCGATTATTCCGCGCGGGTTCGGCGCGCTCGGCTATACCTTGCAGATGCCCATCGAAGACCGCTATCTGATGACGGAAGACGAGCTCAAGGGGAAGATTGACGTGCTGCTTGGGGGGCGCGCGGCGGAGGAGATCATCTTCAGCAAGATTTCGACCGGCGCGGCGAATGACCTTGCCAAGGCGACGGACATTGCGCGGAAGATGATTGTCGATTACGGGATGAGCGAGCGTTTCCGCAATGTGGCGCTGACGCGGCGGGGTATGGGGATGCTCGGCGACAGCGCGCCGCAGGAGCCGATGTTCCAGCGGGAGTATTCGGATGCGACTCAGCAGTATATTGATGAGGCGATTGCCCACATCGTCGAGGAGCAGTATAAAAAGGTGAAGGCGACGCTCCTTGTGCGGCAGGCGCTGCTCAATCAGGTTGCGGGGATACTTCTGGATAAGGAAACGATTGACGAAAAAGAGTTCAAGGCGCTCGTTGCGAATGACGTGTATTCGAATTCGGGGGCGGCGGCATGATTACAGAAATGTTCACGTTCTGCGACTTTGCGCAGGAGAATAGCGGCAAGCTGACGATCGTCGGCTCCTTCGACACGATTATCACGAAGAGTTTTCCCTGCGTGCATCCGCAATTATCCGTTGTCATACGAATCCGCTTTAACATCGGCGAGTTCTGCCCTCACGCGTTTCGCATCGAGATGCGCGACCTTGACGGACAGATGTGCATGGAAGGGATTACCGGCAGAATTGATGTGCGCGGCGTCGGCAATGCGACCGCCGTTTCGCATCTGGTCTTCTGCATCAACGGGCTGCATTTTAAGAATGCCGGCGTCATCAACTTCACGCTCTACATCGACGACCACGAACTCGCCACCGTCCCGCTCTACGTGCGAAAAGGCTGAAGGCATGAAACAGATTTTTTTTCCCCTTTTACTTTTTGTGTTATCCCTGCCGCTGCCGCTTTCGGCGCAGAGTGCGGCGGACAGCGCGGCGCAAATCGAGCTGCATGCGCTTTCCGCCGTCGTGCTTGATGCGGCGTCGGGGGCGGTGCTCTACGAGAAAAACCCTAACTTGCCCATCCCGCCCGCCTCGCTAACCAAGCTGATGACGACTCATGTGGCGCTTTCCGAAGCGGCGGCGCGGGGGATAGCCCTTGACGAACGGTTCGAGCTTCCCGAAGAAAGTTGGTGGCGGAATCAGCCGCCGCGCTCCAGCCTGATGTTCATCGAAGAGGGGCAGCGGGCGAGCCTTCACGAGCTGCTCTTGGGGCTTGCCATCCCCTCCGGCAATGACGCGGCGGTTGCCATCGCTCTGCGTTTTGCCCCGACTGTCGCAGATTTTGCCGCAATGATGAACACCCAAGCGCGGAAATTCGCCCTCGAATCGACAATTTTTGTCGAACCGTCGGGGATTTCTGAACAAAACTTCACGACGGCGCTTGAATTCGCCCGATTTTGCAAGATTTATCTGCAACTTCACCCCGAAACAATAAAAAATTATCACACTGTCAGCGAATTCATCTATCCTCAGGCTGAAAATATGCCGCCAGAGCGTAAAAACTCGCCCCCTGTTCGCATTCACCGGAATCATGTCGGCTTAGTCGGCACATATCCGGGGGCGGATGGCTTGAAAACAGGCTACATCGATGAATCCGGCTACAACCTTGCCGCAAGCGCGGTGCGCGGGGGCACGCGGTTTATTGCCGTGATCCTCGGCGTGCCGACAGAAAACGGCGCCTACTGGGGTCCGCGCTACCGCGATGCAGACGGGGAGGCGCTGCTGGACTGGGCGTTCGAACACTATAAAACAATCCGCATCGCCTTTCCCGCGCTTAAGCCTGCCCGTATCTGGAAGGGCGCCGAAAGCCGCGTCAAAGTGGCTCCGCCGCCCGATTTCCCCAATTACCCCGAATTTGGCGCGTTTACCGTCGAACGGGGGCGGGGAGAGCGCGTCTCCTACAAAATCAAAATGCTCGAGGGGTTGCTCGCCCCGCTTCCGGCGGGAACGCGTGCCGGAACCTTGACCTATTTCGACGATGCCGGTGAAATAGCGCAGGTTCCGCTGCTTACCAGCGCGGCTGTGCCTGAGGGGAATGCCTTTCAACGTCTATGGGACGCGATTCTGATGTTCTTTTCGGGAGTGAATTAAAATAAAAAAAGTTAAAAAAATCAAACCTAGATTAGCAAGCATGATACCGATTATCGCTTTTCTTTTTGCCTCTTGTGCGACTGAAGCGTCGCTCGTCACGCGCGAGTATACACTTCAGTCTGAAAAAATTACCGACGGCAGCGGGATAAAGGTCGCCGTCCTTTCCGACACGCATAGCCAGCAATTTCAAAACGGGGGCAAGCGGATTGTAGACATACTGGAAGCGGCGAAGCCTGATTTGATTTTTTTAGTGGGTGATATTATTGATAATGTGCTGCCCTTTACCGGCTCCGAAATCCTTTTAAGCAACATAAAGCATATTGCGTCCATTTATTATGTGCCCGGCAACCATGAATACTACAACGATGATATTGAGGCGGTATTTGCAGTTCTTAAAAAATACGATATACCGATTTTGCGGGATGAATCCCTCGAAATTGAGGTAAACGGTAATTCGCTCATTCTTGCGGGCGCCGACGATATCGCAAAAAAAAGATATTGGGAAAAAAAATATGATATGGAGGCAAGCGGCGAAAAAGCATTTTCTCCGCTTGTCGAAAGGGGTGAATATAAAATACTCCTTGTTCACCGTCCCGATTATGTTGAATTTTATACCCAGTTCAACTTTGACTTGATCCTCTGCGGGCACACGCACGGGGGGCAGATACGCCTGCCGCCATTTTTTAACGGGCTATACGCCCCCCGACAGGGTTTTTTTCCCAAATATGCAGGCGGTCAATATCAGCTTGGCAGCACCACCCTCATCATTAACCGCGGCATCACCACCACCCGCCCAATGTTTCCCCGCATCAACAACCCGCCAGAAATAGCCATAATTGAAATCCAGTGAGAAGGGCGATTTGTTCTCTTAGGGTTTAATCCGCCTCAGGCGGTTTCAGTCTTGCCCTTGATAAGAGAAGGGCTATTGTTTTCTTGGGGTTTATTTCCCTGGGGGCCGCCCCCCCCCCGCGGAGGCGAGGG
>JAITNZ010000019.1 GCA_031290205.1 Spirochaetaceae bacterium | reverse complement strand
CTGATGTAAAACGAGCGCTTCCCCCCGTCCCGCTCGGCAATATATTCGCGCAAAACCTCGCGCATGATACCAGTCCATTTTCTATAATCCGGCTCACTGTTCTTCGCGCCTGAAAAACGCAGCGCAGCGCCTGCGGCATCAGTCTGTAAAATCAAGCAAAAGCTGTCTTTTACCATCCTGCCGGTTTCAATTGAAGCTACCATAAAGACACTCTAGCGCAAAACGCGAGCTCGCGCAACAGGGGCGACCGGGCGAGCGCATTAAAAACACGGAGCGGGCGGGGATGCTGGGTGTGGGAAGTGCTGGAGAATTATTCTCGACAGGAGCGTTGTTACCTTTGCCGCGTTTTCGGCGAAAACTTTTGAGATTGCCTCCCAGGTAACCGGTTCCTCGTCGTTGCGCCATGAATCGTAGTCGGTACTCATTGCCACCGCCGCATAGGGGATGCCGGCTTCGTTCGCCAGCATGGTCTCGGTCGCAATCGACATATTGATAATATCGGCGCCCCACGCGCGGAACATAGAGGACTCGGCACGGGTAGAGAAACGCGGACCTTCAATTGTTATCACGCAACCGCGATCATGGAAGCGGTAACCCAGCGCTCGGCATTCATCAATAAGAATCTTTCGCAGAGCGGCGTCGTAAGGGTCTGCCATCGGTGTATGCACCGGACTATGCGGCTGGAATGATTCGTGGTAGCTCATCTTCCGCTGTTTGGTGAAATCGATAAACTGGTCGATAATAACCAGATCGCCGCGTTTAATTTCTTCACGGAGCGATCCTACTGCGGTCGTTGCCACGATATGGGTGCAACCCGCCTCCTTCAGTGCCGCGATATTGGCGCGATAATTTACCTGTGTCGGCGGAATAGTGTGTTCCCGCCCGTGCCGTCCGAGCAACACAACTTCGACACCGCCAATCGTCCCGCATTTCAAGGGCGACGAGGGCACGCCATAAGGTGTATTGATGCTCTCGTCGCGCGCGTTTAAAAGTATGTCGGGATTGTCCAATCCGCTCCCGCCAATGATTCCGATAATTGCCATGTAGTATAACTCCTCTGTTAAGTGTTGGATAATGGACTATGGATAAAGCCCTAACAGCAAAGCGCGCGGCTAGGAGTATGGCAGCAGCGCGTGCACATAGTGCGCGTGCGCTGACCGAGAAAGCCTTCCCCCCATTATCTATATATCGCCTTCCGCTACTGCTTCTATTTCCACGAGGGCGTTTTTCGGGAGTGCTTTGACGGCGATGCAGGAGCGGGCGGGCTTACCGGTAAAGTGTTTTGCGTAGACCTCGTTGAAGGCGGCAAAATCGTTCATGTCGGCAAGAAAGCATGTTGTTTTTATCACTTTGGCAAGAGATGATCCCGCGCTTTCCAGCACCGCCTTGAGGTTTTTGATGCACTGTTCCGCCTGTTCCGCCGCCGTCTTGCCTGCTATCTCTCCGCTCTGCGGCGAAAGGGGAAGCTGCCCCGATGTAAAAACGAGCTTGCCCACGACAAAGCCCTGCGAATAGGGACCAATGGCGGCGGGCGCCTCGTTTGTTTGAATTACTTTCATCTTGATACCATCCTCTAAAAATGCTAAGCTCGGATTCTTAAGGAACCGAACTATGATATTAGATGATATAGCAAACGCCGCAAAATTACGAGTGGCTCGCTCGAAAGCACAGATTTCGCTGGATACCATCCGCCGCAACGCCGAAACGGTGGCTGCTTCGGAACACGCCGTCCGCGCAGACGAGCCCTTGCGCTTCGAGCGGGCGCTCCGTGCACCAAAACTCTCGTTTATATGCGAAGTGAAGCGGGCATCCCCCTCGAAGGGGCTTATCGCGGAGGATTTTCCCTATCTCGACATAGCCGCCGAATACGAGGATGCCGGTGCGGCGGCAATTTCGGTGCTCACCGAGCCTGATTTTTTTAAGGGCTGCAACAGTTATCTAGCGGAAATCGCGCAAACGGTGAGCGTCCCCGTGTTACGCAAAGATTTTATCATCGATGCTTATCAAATTTACGAGGCAAAGCTCCTCGGTGCGTCGGCTATCCTGTTGATTGTTTCGCTGTTGGACACCGAAACGCTCGAGGAATTCATGCTGATTGCGCGTATGCTGAGGCTTGACGCGCTCGTCGAGGCTCACGATGAGCTTGAAGTGCGGAACGCGCTGGCGGCGGGGGCGCGTATCATCGGGGTGAACAACCGCGACCTCAAGACTTTTACGGTTGACCTGCGGAATTCGCTCCGCCTGCGCTCTTGTGTCCCGCGAGATAAAATCTTTGTTGCGGAGAGCGGAATCAGTACGGCAGCCGATATTGCCGCCTTACGCGCCGCCGGTGTTGACGCCGCCCTCATCGGCGAGGCGATGATGCGCTCCTCAGACAAAAAAGCATTCCTTGCGCAACAGGGCGTCTAAGCACTTTCAGTGTATCCGTCAAATCTGCCCGGTAAGATAGAAAGAGGGGGGCACTTTCAAATTCGGGGACCATCAGTATGGGCGCATCCCCGCGCTACGCGCGGGGTCGGGCTTTACGCGGTTCCGCTACGCTCCATTCCCGCAAATTCACCACAAGCCTTCACCGCAGCTGGGCGCGATGCACCCAGAGCAAACAAAAAGCCCTATGAAACACCCTGCGGGTGCGGGAACGCTACGCGCCGCTCCAATCCCTTGCGCTACGCCGTGCTAGATTAATTGCGTAAACACCCTCACCGGTTCGGGTGCAATTATCGGGCGAGGGGTCGACTTCCCCCGCCTTATACTGGAGATTTCCATAGCGCCAACCTGATTTACCCAGAATTTGGAAGTGCACCCCGAGATGTGCTGAAGCCTTGTCTTTTTCCTTTTTTTCTATTACGATTGAAATGTATGACATTGAGTAACGAAAACTGTACGGGGAACCATAACAACTATGAAACTGAGTGAATTTTATCTGCCTACTTTGCGTGAGGTGCCCGGGGATGCGCTTATTGCGAGCCATCGGCTGATGCTGCGTGCGGGGATGATGCGGAAGCTTGCCAACGGGCTTTTTGCCTACCTGCCCTTGGGGCTGCGTTCATTTCGCAAACTCGAACAGATCATCCGACAGGAGATGGACGCCACGGGGTCGCTTGAGGTCAAGCCGACGGTTGTTGTGCCCGGCGAACTCTGGAAGGAATCCGGGCGCTGGGAGGCGATGGGGGCGGCGTTGCTCCGCGTGAAAAATCGGCTTGGCGCTGATTTTGTCGTTTCGCCGACGGCGGAGGAGGCGCTTACCGCCATTGTGCGGGAAGACCTTGAAAGTTACAAACAGCTCCCCCTCAGCCTCTATCAGATTAACACAAAATATCGTGATGAAATCCGCCCGCGTTACGGCGTCATGCGAGGGCGCGAATTCGTGATGAAAGACGCCTATTCGTTTCATGCTGATGATGCCAGCCTCGATAAAACCTATGCTGATATGGAGCGCGCCTACAGGCGGATTTTCGAACGTTGCGCCCTCACGGTGATTCCGGTGAAGGCGGACAGCGGAGCGATGGGCGGCTCGGGCTCGGAGGAGTTCATGGTGGAGAGCAGCATCGGCGACAATACCCTGCTCCTCTGCCCGTCCTGCGGGTATGCGGCGAATGTCGAGAAGGCAGCGTGCAGGAGCGACGCCCCCACCCCCGCCCTCTCTATCCCGCTTCTCGAAAAAATCGACACGCCGAATGTCAAAACCATTAAGAAACTCTGCGATTTTTTGAAAATTGACGCGAAAAGATTTATCAAAACGCTTTTTTTTCGTGCGCTCAATGTTGAGGCGGACCTTCAGGCTGAGACTGGGGTGCAGTCAGGTTGCACCAAGGAAACATTCTTTGCCGTCTGCATCCGGGGCGACCTCGAGGTGAACGAAGTAAAACTCGCCGCCGTCTTGAAAGCGGGGGAGGTTGCCCTCGCCGCAGACAGCGATGTCGAGCGATTAAGCGGAGCGCCGATCGGTTTTGCCGGACCTGTGGGGCTTTCCAGCGTCCCGATAATCGCTGACGAGACGGCGACGGCGATGCAGGGCGCCGTTACCGGCGCGCTCGAGCGGGATATGCATTACAAAAATGTCTGCGCCGGCCGTGACTGGACGGCGCAGCTCGTCTGCGATGTGCGGACGGTCAAGGCGGGCGACGGCTGCCCCTCCTGCGGCGCGGCACTGGACGAAAAGAAGGGCAACGAGCTGGGGCACATATTCAAACTTGGTAGAAAATACACGAGCGCAATGCAGGTGAGCTACCTTGACGAGGCGGGCAAGAGCCAAACCCCGACGATGGGCTGCTATGGCATTGGGCTCGACCGCACGCTCGCGAGCGTTATCGAAGAACACCATGATGAGGCGGGCATCATCTGGCCCATAGCGCTTGCGCCCTTCCACGTGGTGATAGTGCCCGTCAAATACGACGGCGCGGTCAAGACGGCTGCCGACACACTCGCCTCCGATTTACAAAAACGTAACGTGGAAGTCCTGCTCGATGACCGCCCCGAACGCGCCGGCGTCAAGTTCAACGACGCCGACCTCATTGGCATCCCCTACCGCGTCGTCGTAGGCGATAAGAACCTCGCCCAGACGCCGCCCAAGTTTGAAATCAAGCGGCGCGGCGCCGACCAAGCCGAACTAGTCGAATGCGGCGCGGCGGCTGAATACCTTGCGGGGAAAATCCGCGTAACTACTCAGGCACCGTGAAATCTTCGCCTGATTTCACGAAAAAATTAACCTCACTTGCGTAGCAGGGGTGCGCTTCCAAAGGAGTAGGTGAAGCGGAGGAAGCATCCCCCTCGCCCAGTAACTGCGCCCGAAACGTTGAGGGCGTTGGGGGAAGGCTTCTTCGGTCAGCGCTAAGCGCTACCATGCTCCTTACCGCGCACTTCACTGCAATGCCCAGCACAGCGTAGCGCCAGCAAAAACCACTGTTCAGAAAGCGGTATCAGCGCGGTGCGCACACGTTGTTGCGCACTACTCCGCCCAATAACAGCACCCGATAGGGTGTTGTTGCGGAATCGTTCATGGCGTGGCGCAGAAAAAGCTAACACTACGAAATAATAGCAGGCTCACCTTGGCGGTATTGGGGATAAAAATCTCCCGTGGGTTTCTGGCGAAACAGGTAGCAAAGGCAAGCAGGTCATTGAAAGAAAGTTATGAGAGCCTGGTAGCGGGGCTTAAGGAAGCCCCCTCAA
>JAITNZ010000010.1 GCA_031290205.1 Spirochaetaceae bacterium | reverse complement strand
TTGTTCATTGTTAACTATTCATTGTTCATACTACTATCTTCTATCATCTCGCAAACTTAACCCCCCTTTATATTATCAAAACGCGCCTTTTAACCATCCCCCATCCCCCATCCCCCATCCCCCTTCTTCAATAAGTCGACACTGCGAATGACAGCACGAAGTCTATGCCGCCGGTGCCGCCGTCGTTGCCGATTGCGCCGGGTTCCCAGACGACGGCGCCGTTCACCAACCTGAAGCGTTTGGCAAAAAGGAAACGGAACGGGAATTGCGGGATGGCAAAACGCAAGCCCGCGCCCATACTGAAACGCAGCCTATCGCTAAAACTACCGCGGGGATCCTGCCCAAATATATTGCCGGGTGTATCCGCTATTTCCGCCATGTCAAAAAACCCATCGAGGGCAAGCACCCCCTGCACGAGGGGCAGGCGTAACTCAGCCCAGTTTTCCCAGAGCGCCGTGCCGCGGACAAGCCGCTGATTTGTCCAGCCGCGTGCAATAAACATCCCGTCGAGGGCGAGCATATTCGCCTGTTCAACTGTGGGTTTATCTTGTCCGGCATGGGGAAAGAGGAACGAAAGCCCGCTATGCACCCCGAAAACCCCCTTGAAACTCCAGTTTTCGAATATGGGCCAATCCCAGATTGTCCAGAAAATTTCCGCTTTGGTATCCGAGCGGATAAAGTATTCCTCTTCGAGATTGTTGGGAAGCAAACCATAAAAACCGAAACGCTGAACTAGGTAATAGCCCCGCGTCGGGTCGTAAAAAATATCACGGTCATCAAGAGCGGTGGTAAAATAAACCGAAGTCGCCGGCGTCCACGTATCGCGTTCGCGGAGCGTCTTGTCAAACGCGCGGATATTCTCTCGATCATAGTCGTTGGATTTAAAGCCAATGCGCAGCCCTCCGCCTATACTGAAATTGCCAAAAGGCGTTCCCCATCGATAGCCGCTCGAAAATCCTACCGAAACGCTCCACTGTGTATACTTAAATAAATATTCATCGGGTGGAGTTTTGTTTGCGCTTTCATAATCGCTAAAAGAAACAAAACCGTCCGGAAACGCATAATCTTCGTTCCCAATAAAGAACGGCGCCTGATTGTCCGTGGCGGCAAGCCGATTGGCATGTTGAACGGTAAAGTCAAACCCGCCGGAAAGTGGAAGCCCGAATAGCCACTTCTGGGTATACTCAACAGAAACATTCTGCACATCTGGCGAGGCGTTCACCTCAACACCAAACGTATTGCCATAACCCAAAAAATTTCGGTCTGTCCATTTTACCAGAATGGACATGGGGAACGCGTCGGGGTCGGATGACCCGGAAAATGTTAAGCCGGCTTGTATGTCGGTGGTCGGTTGTTCCTCAAGGATAATAATCAGGTCTAAAAGCCCTTCGGCGCTTCCCGGAGGCGTCTCGGGCACTACACTGGAAAAATACTGCAAGTTATAGAGGTTCCGTAACCCTTCGTAGACCTTTGATTTAGAGAATATATCACCCACTTCGAGCGGGAGTTCGCGCATGATAACATGGTCTTTAGTTTTTTGATTGCCGCGAACCGTAATATGTTCAATAAACGCGCGATCCCGTTCAACAATGTGGACGACATAGGCGATGGTTCCCGCTTCCATATTGCGTTGTTCTTCACGGTTTATCGCATTGTAAATATAGCCGTTTTCATAATAGAGATCGGCGACACGCTGTAAATCGGCTTCAAGCCTCTGGGCATTGACGGTCTTCCCCTTACCTGAATGAATAAGTTTTTGCAGTTCGTCATTGGAAAAAATCTTGTTGCCATCAAAGGTAACGCCATCAAAGGTGTATACTCTTCCTTCGTAAATTTTGAAGGTAAGCGTGAGGTGGGCGCCTTTATCATCATGGGTAATATCGCGGGTAACGTCGGTAATGTCAGCATCAATATACCCTCTGTCGTGGTAGTATTGCCTGATTGCGTATCTGTCGGCAACGAGTTTCGATTCCTGAAACGCGCCATCAGTAAAAAGCCCGCCCAGAATACCCTTCTCGGACAGGGATATTTGCCCGCGCATCGTGCGTGTCGAAAATTGCTGATTCCCCTCAAAATTAATCTTGTCTATGGTTATCTGCTCGCCTTCAGAAATAACGAAGAGAACATCAATCGTGCTGTTGCTATTTTTGATGATTTCGGAGCGCACCGAGGCGTCGGGGTATCCTTTTTCGGTATATTTTGCCAGCACAGCCTGTTCGTCGATGCGCACCTTTGTTTCGTTAAAGACATCGTTGGCTTTAATGGTGATGGCATCGCGAAGGTCGCCGGCTCGCAAGCCGCTGTTCCCTTGAAAGTTAATCCTCGAAATAACGGGGCGCTCGGTAATGGTAAAGCGGAGGATGACTTCGCTGCCGGAGTCGTCCGCAGGAACCGCCGCAGGGCTTATCTGTTCAAAATATTCAAGCCCATAGAGCCGTCCTTGCAGTTCCCAGAAAATTTCATCGCTTAATGCTCTGCCCAGATACGGCTCGATAACGCCGTCCAAATCTGCTTGCTTGACATGATGCAAGCCGACAAAAACGATGTTCCGTATAGGCTTCCCTAAGTACCAGGACCCGCTTGCGCCGGCAGCGCTCTGGGCAGAAGCCCAAAAAGAGAAGTCGAAAAAAAAGGCAAAAAAGAGGGCGATTTTTGCACAAAACACCCATTTTTTATGAGAGATAATTGGTTTGATCATTAAACATCCGTTTCTAAAAGAGAGCCTATCAAAAAAGGAGGAAGGCGTCAATACCTTCAGCAGCTCCCGCACAATGGCAGCCCCGCGATTTTAATCGCGGGGAACGGGCGGGGCGGGGAAGGCTCATCAGAAAACAGGCGCCCATTTCCTAAGCAAGTACGTTTCCTCATCGGACGCATTTTCCGCCACTTAGGAAAAGCATCAACGAAAGTCGGCGGTAGCCGCCTAAAGTTTGTTACCAGCGAATTTTTCTGATGAGCCTTCCCCGCCCCGCCCGCTACGTCAGGATCATCCCCTACAGCTTAAGCGCGTGAGGGCTTTTCGGACGAAGGGGGGGAAATAGGATGCGGAGTGGGAGGAGGGGGAAGTCTCCCCCTACGCGCCGCAAAATTGCGTCGCTACCCTCTCTGCGGGGGACACCCCCGCAACGCCCCCTTGCTTATGTGCTGGGTTTATCGGCTAACAGTAAAGCCCTACAGTAAAACGCTACAAAACACGCAGTATTGACGGTGCGCTATGACAAAAACAAGTCAATCCTCGCTTCGAAATCTTCAAACGTATCGACACAGGGGATATTGCTGTAAGATTTGCGTATTGCGGGCGGGGCGCGGAAAAGGCAGCCGGAGTTGGCAGTTTTTATCATGGCAATATCGTTGAACGAATCGCCGGCAGCAAAAACTTCGATATTGCAGCTTTGAAACGCTGCCACTGTGCATTTTTTCCCATTTTTCTGGCGGAGTTTCCAGCCGGTAATCCGCCCGTCAACGGCAAGTTCAAGCGTATTGCAGAATAAAGTAGGGAATTTGAGTTTTTCCATCAAAGGCTTTGCAAATTGCTCGAAGGTATCGGAAAGAACGACCATCTGCGTCTTAGCACGCAGCCGGTCGGCAAACTCGAGCGCACCGGGCAAGGGAGACAGAGCGCCTATCACTTTTTGTATATCGGAAAGTTTTAAACGATGCTTGTCGAGAATATCCAGCCTGAACGCCATCAATTTGTCGTAATCAGGCTCATCACGGGTGGTGCGTGCAAGCTCTGGGATTTCCGCTGCCTGCGAAAAAGCAATCCAAATCTCCGGTACAAGCACCCCTTCCAAATCAAGACAGATTAGTTTCATAATAAATCCAAAATAACACCTATAAAATCATTGCATCTTACTCTTGTTCATCATATCTTTATATTATAAAAGATTCTTGATTTTTCTATTTTAATGCGCTTGCTCTGCCCACAGCCCCCGTTTTGCCGTGCGCGCGTCCCGTTCGAGGGCGCGGAATTCATCAAGAAACTGAAAGGGGAAAGGCACATAGGCGTGCCCGTAGCCTTCGCTGATAAGGCGGGCATTGTGGCACTCCCCCGGCGCGGTATAAATATAGACGAGCAGGCGCTTGTATTTATCCCGCGTATCCCAGTCGAGGGCGACGAAAACCTTCTTGCCGAGCAACGCGGTTTTCGTCCAATCGCTTGCCTCTTTCCCGAAAAATTGCACGCTCTTACGCGGGTCGACGGTTTCCGGCGTATCGACGCCTATCATCCGTATCGTTTCGATTTTATTTACAGGCGTTATGGGGTTTTCAAACTCAAGGCGCACAGTATCCCCGTCAACATGGCGGATAACCGTCGCAACGAGCATCTTTGAAGTATCAGCATCGCGATAGCTTTTTAAGTTAGCAAGATGCACACGATATATATCACCCTGATACCGTTCTAAATATTTTTCCTTTTCCTGCAACACCGGAGGCTTGCAGCTTAAACAGGGCGTTAAACCCGAAACGGTGGCATCTACGAGCGATATTGCGATTTTCGAACGGGAGAGCGACGAGCAGCCCTCACGATGATAGCGCGTGCCCGAATTGGTCGTGTAGACTATCGTTGCGGGGTCTGCGCTGTCCGCCGCAAAACACGAAACCAGCGCAAGAAAAAGAAATAAGCATGAAGCGGCTGTTTTACGCATTTTTTGCACCTTTATAAGTCAAGCGATTTGCTCTCAATTTTTTCTTTAAGATACGTTGTAAAATCAGCCAGCTTCATCGCGGGGAGTTGCCGCCCGTCACGCAGACGCACCGCAACCTCAGCCTCGCGTGCCTCGCGCTCGCCAACGACGAGCATGTAGGGAATTTTCCGCGTCTGGCAGGCGCGGACTTTCGCGTTCAGCCTGCTGTCGCCAAGCTCAGCCGAAACGCGCAAGCCCGCCTGCTTGAGCGCGGCGCATACACTCTTCGCATAGTCGTCGAAGTC
>JAITNZ010000236.1 GCA_031290205.1 Spirochaetaceae bacterium | reverse complement strand
TTTTTAAAAGAAGACTAATTAGATAAGTAGTTTTTGGGGGGCGCCCCCCCCTACGCGCGCAGGTTGTTGCGGGCTACCCCATCGGGGGGGGCACGCCCCCGCAACGCCCCCGCCGACAGATGATGGATTATGGATGATGAACGATGGATTTTTTATTCGAACTACTTAGATTATACGGATACTCCGAAGTAAAAATCCATAGTCCATAATCTAATAAAGGAGACAAAACAGTGTCAGAGAATCTTCTTGAAATGCGGAATATTACGAAAGAATTTTCCGGTGTATATGCACTTAAAGATGTCAATCTTTCCGTGAGCGAAGGCGAGATACACGCCTTAGTTGGGGAGAACGGCGCCGGCAAATCGACGCTGATGAATGTACTCAGCGGTGTGTACCCTTATGGGAGCTATAGCGGTGACATTGTATATGCCGACGAAGTTTGCAAATTCAACACGATAAAGCAGAGTGAAGGCAAAGGCATAGTCATCATACATCAGGAGCTCGCCTTGATTCCCTATCTATCGATAGGTGAAAATATGTTTTTAGGTAACGAGCGGGGTTCCTACTTCAATATAGACTGGAATGCCACCAATGCCGAAGCCCTCACCTTTCTGCACCGCGTCGGCTTGCAGGAGCCCCCGCAAACACTCATCAAAGATATAGGAGTTGGTAAACAGCAGCTTGTTGAAATAGCCAAGTCGCTGGCGAAAAAAGTCGGGCTTTTAATTTTAGACGAGCCGACCGCTTCGTTAAACGAGACGGACTCCGAGCAATTACTCGAATTGCTCATCGAGCTGCGGCGTGTCGGCGTAACAAGCATTATCATTTCGCATAAACTCAACGAAGTCGCTTATGTCGCCGACAAGATTACGGTTATCCGCGACGGAACCGTGATTACCACCCTCGATAAAAAAGCGGATTCTTTTGACGAATCGGTAATTATTCACGCGATGGTCGGACGTGATTTAAGCGATCGCTTCCCCGCACGAACACCGAAAATCGGCGGCACCGCCCTTGAAGTGAAAAACTGGAATGTCGACCACCCTCTATACGATGGCAGAAAAGTCTGTGATAACATCAATATAAACGTCCGCAAGGGTGAAGTCGTCGGTGTTTCGGGCTTGATGGGCGCCGGACGCACCGAACTTGCGATGAGCATATTCGGCAAGAGTTACGGTGCGAATATTCGCGGGCAGTTATTTCTTGACGGCAAAGAAGTTACGCTGAACTCCGTTCAGGATGCCATCGACAATAAACTTGCCTACGTTACCGAAGACCGCAAGGGTAACGGGCTTGTACTGATGAATCCGATTTCAACCAATACGACGCTGGCGAAGATGGATAAGGTGAGCCGCCACGGTGTTATTGACGAGGATGCTGAAATTCAGATTGCTGAAAAGTATCGCAAAGACCTCCACACAAAATCGAACAGTGTCTCCCAGTTGGTGGGCAGCCTTTCCGGCGGCAACCAGCAGAAAGTGCTTCTTGCCAAATGGATGTTCGCCGACCCGGATGTTCTTATTCTTGACGAGCCGACACGGGGTATTGATGTCGGCGCGAAATATGAAATATATACGATAATCAACCGGCTTGTTGCCGAAGGGAAAAGCGTATTGATGATTTCGTCGGAACTGCCTGAAATTTTAGGGATGTGCGATAGAATCTATGTTATGAACGAAGGGCGTATTGTTGCCGAGATGCCGAAAGAAGAGGCATCGCAGCATTCGATAATGTCCGCAATACTGCAATCAGAAAAAATAGAAAAATAAGGGGAAAATAAAATGACAAGTAATTTTAATGTAAAAAATGTGCTAAAGCAGAATACGATGCTTATCGCGTTAGTATTAGTGATGTTGTTTTTCGAGGTTCTGATTCAGACATCCGGCAGGGGCTCGCTTTTTTCGCCGGGTAACCTTACCAATCTGATAGGGCAGAACGCCTATGTTGTCGTGCTTGCGACCGGTATGCTACTCTGTATATTAACCGGCGGCAACATCGACCTGTCGGTCGGCTCGATAGTAGTTCTTGTCGGCGCGATAGCCGGAACCCTCATCGTCAATTTGCAGGTCAATATTTATCTGGCGATGCTCCTCTGCCTTATCGCAGGGCTTGCAATTGGCGCATGGCAAGGGTTCTGGATAGCTTATATCCGCATACCGCCGTTTATCGTAACTCTTGCAGGGATGCTGCTCTGGCGCGGCGTAGCGCTTATCGTCCTCAACGGGCTTACCATCTCGCCGTTCCCCGCTAACTACCTAAAATACTTTACCAGTTTTCTTCCGGCAACGGACAATGCAAGTGTTGCTAAAATTATAACGATTGCCGTCGGTGTGGTAATCTGTGCGATTTATATCGCGCTGGAACTGCGCTCGCGGATTATTAAAACGCGCAAAAAATACGAGACCACGCCCTTGCCTGCTTTTTTAGCAAAACTCATTATCATAGCCGTCGTCGTCATCTTTCTTTCCTACAAGCTCGGCAATAACAAGGGGCTTCCCGTTATCCTCGTGTTGATAGGCATCGTCGTACTTATCTATAGTTATTTTACCGCGAAGACCGTTCCCGGTCGCTACCTTTACGCGATTGGCGGCAATGAAAAAGCGGCAAAGATGTCCGGCGTCAATACCAATAAGATGCTGTTCTTCGCATATGCGAACATGGGCTTCCTCGCTGGTCTTACCGCCCTGATGAGTGTCGCCCGTTTTAATTCGGCATCGCCCTCTGCGGGGACCAACTACGAACTCGATGCCATCGCTTCCTGCTTTATCGGCGGCGCGTCAGCCTACGGCGGCACGGGCACGGTAAGCGGCGCGGTAATCGGCGCCATCTTCATGGGCGTTTTGAATCAGGGTATGTCCATCATCGGCATAGACGCCAACTGGCAGCGCGCGGTAAAAGGCTTCGTCCTCCTCGCCGCCGTCGTCTTCGACGTCGTATCCAAAAACAAAAAAAACACCTAAAGCACCGCTTTATTGGAAATGAATTGGAGAAAACTTATGGTTGAAGCGTTAAAGAAAAATCCGCAGTGGAAAGGGCGAAAGGGACCGGTTGTCCTCGTGATTATGGACGGCGTGGGTTTCGCGAAATATAAAGAAGGCGATGCGGTTAGCGATGCCAAGATGCTCATGTTTGAAAAATTGAGCGCGAGCTGCCCTTGCACGAAGCTCAGGGCGAGCGGCACGGCGGTGGGGCTGGCTTCCGATGACGATATGGGAAACAGCGAAGTCGGGCATAACGCGATGGGTTGCGGGCGGATTATCGAACAGGGCGCCGCCCTCGTCCAGCAGGCGATTGACAGCGGGAAACTTTTTGAGGGGCAGGCTTGGCGCGAACTCGTCGAGGGGGTGCAAAAATCAGGCGGCGCACTTCATTTTATCGGGCTTTTTTCGGACGGGAACGTCCACAGCCGCATCGATCATCTTAAAGCGATGATTAGCAAAGCTAAGGATGAGGGCGTAAAAAAAGTGCGGATTCATGTCCTCTGGGACGGGCGCGATGTGGAACCGACGAGCGCCCTCAACTACCTTGACCCCTTCGAGTTATTCCTCAAAGAGCTGAGTAGAGGCGGCTTTGACGTGCGGATTGCCTCAGGCGGCGGGCGCATGTGGATTACGATGGACCGCTATGGCGCCGACTGGGATATGGTTCGCCGGGGCTGGGAAACGCACGTCCACGGCAAGGCGCGGCAATTCGGCTCGGCGCGGGAGGCGGTCGAGACCTACCGCAAAGAAATTCCCGGCATCATCGACCAGGACCTCAAGGAATTTGCCGTGTGCGAAAACGGAAAGAGCATCGGCGCCATCGAAGACGGCGATTCGGTGGTCTTCTTCAACTTTCGCGGCGACCGTGCGCTTGAAATCACCTCGGCATTCCAAGACGACAAGTTCGACAAGTTCGACCGCGGGCGCCGTCCAACCGTGCGCTATGCCGGCATGATGGAATACGACAGCGACCTCCACATCCCCGCGCGCTACCTCGTCAGCCCCCCGCAAATCGACCGCACCGTAGGCGAATATCTTGCGAAAAGCGGCGTCCGCACGCTTGCCATCTCGGAGACGCAGAAGTATGGGCACGTAACCTACTTTTTCAACGGCAACAAACTCGGCAAGTTTGACGAGAAACTCGAAACATATATTGAGGTGCCCAGCGATGTCGTCCCCTTCGAGCAGCGCCCCTGGATGAAGTGCGCCGAAATCGCCGATTATGTTATCGCCGCCGTGCAAGGCGGCAAATATGATTTTATCAGGCTGAACTTCCCCAACGGCGATATGGTCGGGCACACCGGCAACTATCAGGCGGTCGTCTGCGGGCTCGAGGGGATGGACCTGCAAATCGAGCGCATCGTGAAGGCGGTGGGCGAGTCGGGGGGCGTTATGCTGCTCACCGCCGACCATGGGAACGCGGAGGATATGTTCGAGCACGACAAGAAATCGGGCGCCGTCCAGAAAGACGCCGACGGCAGCATTATGCGGAAGACAAGTCATACGACAAACCTCGTCCCCTGCATCCTCTACGACCCCGCCTTCCAAGGTGAGTATAGCCAGAAGAGCTTGAAAGAAGGGCTCGGCATTACCTCGATAGCGGCGACCTGCATCGAACTGCTCGGCTACACGCCGCCCTCGGATTACCAGCCGTCGGTGCTGCGGAGCAAGTAAGAGTGATTAGCGATTAGCGAATGAAAAATACGCTATGCGGAGATGCCCCTTCAAGGGCTGGCAATGAAAGCGCGCGGGGATCGGGCGGGAACAAATTAGCGCACAATTCTCGCGATTTCTGCCTTAGTTATACTCTCTTAGTTTAGTTAATATTCCACCGGACGTGCAAGAAGAAGTCTGTCCACGAATTATTTGGATTATCCAAACATGGATTAGAACGCCAAGCCAATGCTAGGTGTGATAAATACTTCTCCTCCGCCTAAAAAGGTATAGGCGGCTTGGAATCGCAGATACACTTTAACCGCTTCGCTGACTTTGAATTTTCCAGTTAGATTACCGCCTACCCCAATATTAAAACCTTCCCTTGTGGCGATGGGAGAAAATGCATAAAAATCCTCAAAGTAGGCTCCAAAAGAAAATGGCAAACTGAAATATTCATTATCCACAATCATAAATGATACGCCAAGCAAGATATCAAAAACCATAACCGAGACAAGGCTATTATATGGCGCATACAAAATATTGCCATACGCGCCCATGCCGACTGTGTCGCCGAAATAAGTAGTAGCGCCAATATTTAATCCTCCGCCAACGAGAGAAGCGGAATTTGTACCAATGGAACTGTAATGCATAAAAGTCCCGCCGATCTCAAAATCTTGCGCAAAACCTGCTTGTGCAATGAATAAGAAAGCTACCATTCCTATTCCTATCAAAATCTTTTTTTTCATATTCATAATCTCCTTGCTAATTGTATGCAAAAACCATGCAATTTAACCTTGAATTCATACTTTCGAGGATGGATTCAGCGTATCAGCTTTCTGAAAAAACTTCAAGCTGACTGCAGCAACTCCACATTTGTGCTACCCCCGCGATTTTCCAAATCGCAGGGACCGGACGGGGCGGGGGGACCCTCACCAGAAAACAGGCGCCCATTTCCTAAGCAAGTACGTTTCCTCGTCCGACGCTTGGACTGCCACTTAGGAAAAGCATTACGGAGTGTCGGCGAATAGCCGACTAAAGTTGTTTACCAGCGAATTTTTCTGGCGAGGATCCCCCGCCCCGCCCGGCTACGTGTTTGGGAAAAGCCCCCCAGCCCAAGTGGGAAGGGCTTTTCGACAATTGGCTGTGCGTTGGGTTTACTGCCTACCAGTGAAGCCCTACAGTGGAGTGCGCGGTTGGCGGATGGCAGCGAGCGCGGCGCGTAGCGCGCGTACCGCTGACCGAGGTGCGTGGGTAGTAAAGGCTAATTCACCGCAACTTAACCGACAACGCCTTCTGTCTCGAATCGCCTATTTCAGACTAAAGGCAAGGCTGAAAGTGCCTGAGGCGGCACCGCCACGAGCAGGGGAAGACTTTCTCAGGTACGGGCACGAACGCTACGCGCACGCGCCGCTGCAATACACGACGCCGCGAGCGTTTGCTGAACGCCCTTCTCATACTAAAAGCAAGACATAAACGCAGCCCCAAACCGGCTTAGGCAGTTAAGATAGCGAACGCCCTCAGCATGGGCATAAAGGTGCCTAAGGCACCGCCCTCAGCATGGGCGTAAAGGTGCCTTAGGCACCCTCAGGCACCCGCCGAGAGCAGTCGGTTGAGGCGTTGGACGAAGTCGGCGGGGTCCTTCAGTTTGAGTCCTTCGACGAGGAGCGCTTGGTCGAGCAGCACTGCCGAAGTGTCGGCGATCTTTGCTTCGTCCTCGATGGCGGCAAGCGATTTGACGAGCGGGTGTTCCCCGTTCACTTCCAGAATCGGTTTGACTTCGGGGAGGTTCTCCGCCTGCCCCATCGCCCGCATCATCTGAGCCATCTGAATAGAAGGGTCGTTCTCGTCGGCAACGATACAAGACGGCGAATCGAGAAGGCGGCGGGAAAGTTTTACGTCCTTTACCCGCTCGCCCAGCGCCTTCTTTATCTTTTCGATAATCGGTTCCGCCGATTTTTCCGCATCTTTGTTTTCCGTGTTGCCAAGCTCCTCGTCGGCGCCGGCGCGGTTCACCGACTTCAGCTCCCATTCCTGCGACGACTCCTTGCCGTCCTTGTCCAGGAGCCCCGTGACCTTCTTGTAGCGGGAGAGAGACGGAATCACGATGTCGTCGATTTCTTCGTCCATCACGAGCACTTCGATATTCTTCGCCTTGTAGGCTTCGAGCAGCGGGGAAGACTTGAGCGTGTTTTCGCCGCCGCCGCCTGAAATATAATAGATGAACTTCTGGTCGCCCTTCATCCGCGACGTGTAGGCGGAAAGGCTCGTCCAGCCCTCGACGGCGCTGCTCTTGAAACGCACCAGCTCGGCAAGCTCCTCGCGGTTTGCCCAGTCTGAGTAGAGCCCCTCCTTCAAGGGGCGGTTGAACTGCGTGATAAACGCAAGCCACTTTTCGCTGTCCGTCTCGGCAATCTTTTTGAACTCGGCAAGCACTTTCTTGACCGAGGCATTTTTGATGTTGGCGAGCACCTTGTTCTGCTGCAAGATTTCGCGGCTTACATTGAGCGGCAGGTCTTCGCTGTCGATGACTCCCCGCAGGAAACGCAGGTAAACGGGCAGCAGGTCTTTATCATCGTCGGTGATGAATACGCGCTTAACATAGAGTTTGACGCCCGGCTTGTAATCGGCATGATACATATCGAACGGCGCTTTTTTGGGCACGAAAAAGAGCGTGCTATACTCCAGCGCGCCCTCCGCTTTCGTGTGCAGATAGAAGAGCGGCTCGTCGCTGTCGTGGGCAATCTGCTTGTAAAACTCGTGGTAGTCAGCATCCTTCAGATCGGATTTCGCCTTGCGCCAGAGCGCCGTGCCTTCGTTAATCCGCTCGGTTTTTTGCTTCGTCGCCTTGACCTCACCCTTGTCGTCATACTCTTTATCGTCGAACGTGAGGAAAATCGGGTAGGCGACGTGGTTTGAATACTGTTTAATGATGTTTTCGATACGCCAGCGGTCAGCATACTCCGCGCCCTCGTCGGTGAGGTTGAGGATGACGGTCGAGCCCTGCGAATCGCGCTGGGCGCTCTCAATCTCGTAGCCGTCCTTGCCGTCGCTCGACCATTTCCACGCGCGCTCGTCGAGCGCCTTCCGGCTGATAACTTCGATTTTACCGGCAACCATGAATGCCGAGTAGAAGCCGACGCCGAACTGCCCTATGAGGTTCGAGTCCTTTTTTGCGTCCGCACTAAGCTTTTCGAGGAACGCCTTCGTCCCCGAACGGGCTATTGTCCCCAGCGACTCGACGAGGTCGTCCTCGTTCATGCCGATACCGTTATCGGCGATAGTGAGCGTTTTCGCGTTCTTGTCGAAGGAAATATCGACACGCGGCTCGAAGGCGATGCCCTTGTAAGCCTCGTCCGACACGGTAAGGTACTTGAGTTTGTCTAGCGCGTCGGAAGCGTTCGAGACGATTTCGCGCAGAAAAATCTCGCGGTTTGAATAGAGTGAATGAATGATGAGGTTCAGCAGCTGGCTGACCTCGGTCTGAAATTGGCGCTGCGCCATTTTTTAACTCCTTAAAGCTAACTGATTTTTGTATTATACGCTAAGCATAATAAAAAACCGCGATGAATTCAATACCTTCAGCGCCTCCCCGCTTTAGAGGTTCGCCCTTGCACGGTATGCGAAACTTTTTTGCCACCCGCGCGACCTTGATATAGCTGGATAGTCCGAACTCACGCAAGAAAAGAATCGCACAATCCAGCACGGCGGCATCCGTGCCGCCGACGCGCCGATGATGTATTTAATGATGGCGATGCCTTTCTTAAACAAAACCAATGGGGAGTTTTGAAAGGAGACGGCGATTTTCATTCTCACGAATGTATTGAGCTGTTAAAACAGGCAGATATTGTCTGCACTAATCCGCCCTTTTCTCTTTTTCGCGAGTATGTCGCGCAACTCGTAGAATATGACAAAAAGTTTTTGATAATCGGGAAGAAGTAAAAATCCATAGTCTATAGTCCATAATACGGGAAGTTCGTCGATATAGCGGAAGGTACAGCGGCGGCATATTCCACGGACGGCATCAACTGGCAGCCGACAACGATGCCCAGCAGTGATACGTGGTCCATGTCAACATTCGCCAACGGGAAGTTCGTAGCGGTATCGATTCAATCTGACGCGGCGGCGTATTCCACAGACGGCATCAACTGGGAAGCAACAACGCTGCCCAGCATCGCGGAATGGCGGGTAGGAAGCAGAAGTGAGCAGTGAGGGAGAAGAGGGAACGGGGAACAGGGAAAGATGAGAGATGAGAGATGAGAGATGAGTGAGGCAGGGGAAAATATTTCAAAGTGAAATCTTCCCCATCCCCCATCCCCTTTCTCCCATGTTGATAAGGAGCGGTAATATTTATATGATGTACTCACAATATTTATAAAGGAGTTTGTATGGCAATGAGGACAGCAGAACAGGCGGTGGAACAGGCGAAGGGACTCACTTTTGAGAAAGTGTGGGCAATGTTTGAGCAAAGCGACCGACGAATGGCGGAAACGGACCGACGTATGGCGGAAAGCAAAGCTGAACATGACAGGATGATTGCGGAACTGAAAGAGTCCGCGAAGGAGTTGAATAGGCAGATGGGGGGTCTGCATCAGAGCTTTGGGGATTTGACGGCAAATCTGGTTGCGCCTAACTTGCCGGAAAAATTTCGGGAATTAGGCTATACATTTACTAAATGCTCGTGTGAGATGAAGTTCAAGGATTCCGCAGGTATCACACTGGCGGAAGTGGATGCATGGCTTGAAAACGGGGACGTAGTGCTGGCGGTAGAAATAAAGGGTAAATTGCTGAAAAGAGACGTAGACGATCATCTTGAACGGATGAAAGTGCTGCACGATTACGCGAAAGAGCACGGCGATAAGCGAAAATTGCTCGGTGCCGTTGCCGGCGGAATAACGCGCAAAGACGCGCGGGACTATGCTGTCAAAAGCGGGTTTTATGTCCTCGAACAGTCAGGCGACACGCTCAAGATAGAAATGCCCAAAGGATTCAAACCCAAGACATGGTAAAATAAGCGCTGAGTTAGCAATGAGCAATAAGGCGTGAAGGCAAGGCAGAAACCGCCTGTGCGGGCATCGTGAACTGAACATGCCGGTCTCGTAACAGTAAATCAATAACGCCAACATCATTGCGGGCGGATACTGCTTTT
>JAITNZ010000197.1 GCA_031290205.1 Spirochaetaceae bacterium | reverse complement strand
GTCAAAAGTAGCCGGAATAAAAAATTATTTTGGCAAACTCGATTTGGATATAGACTTGAATATACTGCGAGGCCGGAAATTATCCACACAAATATAGGCTTTACCATTTTGAATAAAATACTCGTAGAAACATTTGCGTGGATTGAATATTTTAGAGGCAATTAAAATTTAAATTAAAGGAATAGATGGTGTACGGGCGATACTTCGCATAACAGGATTGTATATGCTTCGCCGCTAAAGCGGCTCGGGCTACAGCCGGAACGATAGACGACAAATTATCGACCCTAGACGCCGTTTCTGGGTTAAAAATTATTCATATCCAGCGTGTTTCACGTGAAACATCAACGAGCCAGCACGCGATAGGCGTTTACCAAATAGTCGAAGGATACTCGTTGATTCGCGGGGCTTGTTGAGGGCAGGAGGACAGAGTCTATGCCGGTGCGGTCTCTGCATAAGTTGTTGTAGAGGTCAAATGCCTTGCGCCCTGTGCAAAAGACGGCTGTAATGCTTGAGTCGTTAAGGATTTTTGAAAAATCATTGGCTTCCGGCTCGTTTATCGTGCTGTCTGACGCGCCGCTTATTTTACAGGAAGAAAGCACATCCCAGAGGGCTAATTTTTGGGAAAGGATGAGTTTTTCTTTTTCCTTGCTGTTTTCGGGAAAAGGCGCCTGAAAGACGATCGACAAAACCTTCCAGAATCTGTTCTGCGGATGCCCGTAATAGAACTGATTTTTTCGTGAAACAGGCGAGGGCATCGTCCCTAAAATCAGTTTACGGGAATCGGGCGAATAGAGCGGCGGAAAAGGATGGCGGATTAATTCTGTCAGCATAAGCGACTCAATCAGTGTGCCCTACGGTATTTTCCCCCATTTCATCCACAAAGAGGGAAAAAATATAGAGCGGGCTTTGTCCATATAAACCAGTTTCATCATCGTCAAGCGATGCGGCAGTGGCGGAGCGGTAAAACATATCCAGCGCTTTCCGCTCCGGAACAGCGTATTTTTCGGCAATAAGGCGGATAATGTCCGGGATGATTGTTGCCTTTATCAAACTATGCGCCATCACAGTCCTCAAAATCTAAATATCGCAAGCATGATAAGGCTTTTTCGCTTGCAAAACATATCTGATTGTTGATTTTTTCAAACTGGAGCCGTTCCAGCGCGTCTTCCCGCCGCATAATGCCCCGCATCACATAGGAGACGGTCTCGCCAACGGAGTCATTGGCGATTTTCCCTGTTACGATGTCGTAACCATGCGTATACCGGCTGTTGCCGCGGCAATTGCATACCATATCAAGCCATGCGGCGGATGGCTCTGGGAAGTGAATGACCTGTAAATCTTCGGACTGTTTTTCGTCAAACTCATATATTGAAACAATTGCTTTGACAGTTTCTTTCTTTCGTTTTTCAAGCCGCGCCTTTCGCAATGCCCAGCGGACGGACTGTTCTTTGATGTCGGTAGTGTAAAATCCGACACCAAAATCCCTGCCGTATTCGGTTTTGATGATTTCCGGCGTCTGGATAATCATCGTCCCGCCATGGAACAAAGTCATTTTTCACCCTCCAGATATTCGTCAAAAAACTGCATGAGGTATTCAAAGGACATACCGTGCAAATCTTCGTAATCGCTTATCAGCACATCAAGCAAGCCGCTTTGCGTGAAACGGCGGTGGACAGCGGGGCTGGGGCTTGCCGTCCGCTCGGCGTAAAGCTCGAGGCAGAAGATGAGGAAGGAGAGAGGAGGGAACATCACTTTCCCCCAAATATTCCCGGCTTAAAAATCCACTTGTCCCGTTCGCCGTAGTATCCGCATACGCCCATGCGGGGGGAATTGGCAGACGGAAGCATCGTATCGTTGTGGTCATGTGCTTTTGCACAATCGGCACAGAAAAACGGGTTCCCCGTATGCCACCAACATTCGACGCAGAGAGTGGTAGCGGGTTTTCCGCAGGCACAGGTATAGACCGGCGCCGCATTCCGGGCAAGCAGACGCACTTCATCATTCTGCTTTGGGCGCCGTGCTTTCCCAATAATGGAAATCGTCAATTCTGTCGTACTTCCCATATCATACAGATAGCACAGCTTGTCCCCCGGGCTGAAATCACTAATTTTTTGCTCCTTATCGAATTCGTTGCCGTCAAATCTTTTATCGATAAAAATGCTCATGTGATCGCAACATTCAACCCAGATTCGCCGCAAAAACAAATCAAGGTCCCACAGAACAGCATCAGCCGCAATATCCAGCAAAAGCCAGTAATTTTTATCCACACCTTCCGCCCTAATCAGCACCGCTCTCTCGCCCCCTTCTTTCAGGGTATGCTCCTTGATGACGTGGTTCTTCATCTTGAGCTTTCCCAGCTCGGCACCGCAAATAAAACAATTCCCCACAGAAATTTCTTTTTCTGCCACAGTAAACTCCCTTAATCTGAAATATCAATACCAAGTTTTCATGTTGAGTATATCCTATTTCGCTTGTTTATGCACTACGTTACATGCGATTTTTCAATCGAATTCCAATCGGGAGCGTCTTATGTCTGATCACTGCCTGAGTTGTCGCTTGTCGTGTCTGACACCGTTACCCAGGCGAAGCGGAAACCGACAAGCCTGATAGGGATGGGGAACCCAGTTCCCCATCCAGTATCTTGTCGATTAGCCCGATTATTCCTCGTATCTTGTGGAACAGCCCGCCGAACTTCCAGTCTTTTGCCTCTTTTACCAGTTTTGCCTTCACAGGGTTCTCGTCAATGTACTTGGATGTCCGCACCAAGTCATTTTCATCCTTGATTATCCGTGAATGAAACCGTTCGCCCCACAAATGTCCCTTTGTGTCGTGTGCTTTGTTCCATTTCTTCGCAAAATTACACTTAATCCACTGCATAATTTTGGACAAAGAGGCTTCTTTTCCGGGTTTTATGAGGAAATGGATGTGGTTATCCATCACAGTGAAGTTCCAAAGCTCGAAGCCGAACTTCTTTTTGGCTTTTTCGACGAAGTCAAGAAACATTTGCTTGATTTCCGCGCCGCTCAGTGCCATCGCACCATGGTCAATTTGAGAGGTAACATGGTATACTGCACCTTCCAGTAATATTCTTAATGCTCTCATTATACCTATATTATTGTAAAGAAATGCGTTTTTGCATTAAAAGAAGTGCCAGACACTGAGAAAGTGTCAGACACTTTCTCCTCAGGAAAGAAAAGATGTGCCAGACACTGAGAAAGTGTCAGACACTGAGAAAGTGCCAGACACCAAGCGGAAGAAAGCTGACACCAAGCGGAAGAATGCTAAGTAAAACCGATAAATGTGCCGATATTTAAAAGGTATAGTCAAATTTATGGAGGACTTATGAGAAAAAAGAGTTTTATTGTTGTTCTTGCGAGTCTGATTTTGGCGCAGATGCCTTTGTGGGCACAGGGCGTTGAAACGGGCGGGGAACAGGGTCGGGGCTACGCTTCCGACGCCGTCGGCGGTGACGCCTTTTACAACGAGTTTTTGGTGCTCAAGAATGAAATCGGGGAATTGAAGGTTCTGGTTGTAGCACTGAAAGACGAGGTTGTCAATAAGCGAACAGAGCTGAACAGCCTGCAAACCGCGATTGGCGATTCGATGAAGGCGTTGAACGGGCTTAAAGAGCAAAACGCGCTGTTGCGGGCGGAAGCAAACGAGAATTCCCATGCACTGGCAAGTTTGCAGCAGGAGAAAACGAGTATTCAGGATTCGCTGGCGAGGCTTAGGGCGGAACTGACACCGCTCCAAGAACAGCGGGATACAGTGCGAGCTGATATAGCAAGGGCTCAGTCCGAGCTTGCCGCACTGACGCGGCAGAGAGATCAGGCTTCGGGGGAAGTCGCCGCCCTGCGTAAACAACAAGAAGACTTGCAAAATATAACAGCTCGGCAGACCGCCGAGATAGCCGCTGCTAACATCGGTCCGCCCGATAAAGTCCTGCAACCCGCACGGTCCGTGCAGTCGGAACCCGTGCGGTCGGTGCGTCCAGAGCCTGTCAGGAATTATGATGATGACGGCGCTGTTCTGGATACGATATACTTTAACCCGGATAGCACAGATTTAGCTCCGGGGGTTATACCGATGCTAGACACCATCGGCGATCAGATGTTGCAGAACCCGGGCATGAAGATTACGGTGCGCGGTTATTCGGCGCCGGCGGGAACGGCAGACGGGCAGTTGTCTGTGTCGCGTGTCCGTGCGCAAAAAACCGCCGCATACCTGATGGCAAACTTCGATATTTCATTAGAGCGAATTGTGATTGAATGGGTCGGCGCTGCCGACAAGCCAAGAAATCTGGAAAGCACTTCTGATTTCCGGCGCCTACGAGCGGTAGAAGTTTCCGCAGCCGCATAAAACCATAGAAAAATGAGTAGGATAGGGAACAGTTTTCCCTATCCTCTACTCCCCCCCCTCCCTAATTCCTAACTTCCAAACTTCCTAAGAAAAAAGTAAAATAAAGAAAAAAAATGTAAAGTTGTGGCGGGAAACTGCCGAAAATTATAATGAAGAAGAATCTACCCGCGCCTACTTGACAAATAATGGGGGTGTGGTAAACTTGGTTCAAGCAAAGAGGGATATTATGGGTAAACGAAAATTACTGTATTTGCTTGCAGGGATGGCGTTTCTGCTTGCGTCTTGTCAAACCGGTCCGGTACCAATTACACCCGGATTAATCAGCTATGTCGGTCCGGGGAATGTCGAAAAGTTCTACTTTTATCTTTCCAAAGATGTAACTCTTGCGCGAAACGAGGTATACAACGATTCGGTGCGTTTCCAGGACGGTGTCGCGATCCCGATAGAGCGCGATATATCAGAAGAAGTTGTTATTAAAAGAGATACACCAGGAATGGTAGTTAAGAATATGCTTACCGAAGCGGCGTATGTAACGTACACAAAGTCCTCGAACAAGGTTCAGGTAACAATCCAGCAGAATGGGCAGGTAGTTAAACAGTACGATGCGGACGAGAAGACTGGCGTTACGTCGCAAGCGGTGGTTAGCGAGACCAACCCAACAATAACCTATCAGCTTCTCGGTGTATCCTTCGAGGAAGGCGATGGTCGTGAAATCGGTTTTGCGGTTGTGGCATCTAATCCCGATGGAACTTTCGATATGCTTTTTGATGACGAAATTACCGCCTCGGTATTGTATGAAGGGAAACTCTATCGTGCATTATATAAGGGCGACGAGAGGCCCTATCTGATGGTGCGACTGGGTAAGGGCGAGGCGGACAGAACCGGCGGCACACAGCGCGTCGCGAAAGGCGCAGGGGCGGGAGCTAGACAAAAGTAAGGAAAAGGTAGAAGCTAATACGGAACGGCGATAATGGAAGTTATATTAGACAGGAAAGCGTTGAAGGCGCTTGACAGAATAAACGAACCGACGAGACGCCGAGTAGAATTTGCTATTGATAGGCTTGTGCATGAGCGCCTGAGGGCGATATAAAAAACTCAGCATGCGAGAGACTATCGTGTTAGAATAGGCGCTTATCGTATAATTTTTCGTTATAGGGACGATAAAATTATTGTTACAGATATAGCACCGCGTGGCGGCGTATACAAGGATTAAAAGAGGTATAAAAATGGAAGCAACTTTGCGTCAAGATTCGAAGCCTTTTATTGAGATGAGCCCTCCGCGCAAGATACGAGCGCCTATGACGCTTGGTCCTTGCAAGATAGAGGAGGCGTTAGTCTACGAAACAGATTTAACGAATGACGAACATTGGGTATGCGAGGAAAGCTGGAACAGTTACAATGAACACCCGGAAGAATTTGTCTTGTGGAGTGATTATAAAAAGGATAGAGGCTTGTGAAAAAGGGAAGATAATCAAGCTGTGGAGATTGTTATTCAGAGTTTGGGTTTGGAGATGAAATGGAACATTTTGAGGTTAAAATTAAGTGGGATGAAACTGAAGGTGAGCCTGCTATGTGGATTTCTGAATGTGAGCCCCTAGGGGTTTTTCTTTGTGAGCCGACTTTAAGGAGGCTTTTATCCGAAAATCAGTTAGCAGCAGAGACTATGCGAGAGGTTGACGGAAAGTCTATGGACTTTATTTTAGATTTTAAGATAGAGGTTCCTAAAGTTTCAGAGATGGTAGCATGAAGGGTTTTTATCCGATTGTCATAAGGATATTGAGGAATGGGGGTTTTGAATTCTTAAGGAATGGTAAGGGTGACCATGAAGTTTGGTCTAAAGGTAAAATCAAGGTATCGATTCCATATAATTTGGACAAGAAACCTACTGCTAATGATATTCTTAAGAAAGCAGGTTTGTCCGGGAGAGTGTAGAAGATAGTTGTGAATTTAGATAAATATTTGATTTGGGGGTAGTTTAGGAGGAACGAGTATGAAGTCGTTACGGAGTTGGTGGAAAGGGCTGTTTTGGACAGCATGGACGGTGTCGGTCTTGTGGGGCGCACAGAATGTTGCCGCGCAGGAAGACGGATTCTTTTTTGACGTGGGCGCAGATTACCTAACGAGAGCTGTCGCGAAGCATACAGCGGTTCCGGCTCTGTTGGGCGGACATCTGGGGCTGGGCTACTCACTCTGGCGTTTCGATATGTCCGCCGAGACCGCCTTTACCGTTTCCCAGGAAGGGCAAAACCCAAAATTTTCCGGAGTGGAAACGCAGGTAAGCGGCTTACAGATTCCGATCCTTTTGAAAGGGGGTTTTAGCCTCTTGCAGATGGATTCCCGGTTCAAGCTTAAACCCGAGCTTTTTTTGGGCTTTAACTATACGAACCCAGGACTTACCGTCCGGGATCAAACGGTCGTGGAAGTAAGCGCCTGGTCCCTTTTGGGCGGAGTCGGTCTGCGAGGCGGCTACCAGTTCGGGCAGAACTTCGGATTATACCTCGGCGCGTATTTCGACTACCGCATTAACGCATCAGATTCATCAAACCAATCGGCAAACTTTCAGTTTAAGGCAGGGGTGCAGATACACCCCTTCGGTGGCGGAAGCACTTCAACAACACCAAAAAAAGGAGCGACACGTTCGTCAAGCAGGGCGCAGGCGACACCCTACAGCGCAAGCGCTCAGGGGGGCGCCCCTTCAGGCGGCGGCTACTCCGGTGGTGGTGGTGCCGGAGCCGATGCGGTGCTTCTTTCCGCATTGCGCGGGGGCAGGGAGTTGAGCGGCACACACCAGCCGCTCGCGGATACCCGCGTGCCCAATTCACTCACCTATATACTAAGGGACACCAGCATGGACGCCGCGCTTGCCGGGAAACCATCACCTGAAGCCTCGGCGTCAGTTGCCGTGGTGACTGCGGGAACACCGAATGGCGCATCGATAGTGACGGCAAATGCCGGCACGGGACCAGGGACCAGCGCGGGCGCGCCACCGGCGGTGTCTGGCACCACGAACGGCACGAACGGGAAATCGACAGCAACTCCGGCATCGGCGGTGTCTGGCACCACGAATGGCACGAACGGGAAATCGACAGCGACGCCGCCGGCGGCAGTGTCTGGCACCGCGAACGGCACGAACGGGAAATCGTCAGCGACTCCGGCGGCGGTGCAGTCGAGAGACGCGGCGGCGCTCAAGGCGGATATTGCGGCGCTGAAAGCTGATGTACTCGAAATGAACAGTTACTTAAGCGGGAACGACGGTGCGAAAAGCCCGCCCCTCGCAGTGGCGGCTGACGAGAGCGCCGCGAAAAAACCGGTGCCGGCGGAAAAAGGCAAAGGCGGCGTGGTGGCAACGGCTCCCAGTGGAGGACGGCAGCCCATCAACCTCAGTCCATATTCAGATACGATTTATTACACACCCAACGAGACGAAAATTCCGGTTGCCTATTCGATTCCGACGCTCGATGCGGTTGGGAAAAAATTGCAGGAAGACGACGGGCTTATCGTTATTGTGAAGGGTTATGCGGCGCCGGCGGGGACGGTGAGCGGTCAGCACATGGTGTCCGAACGGCGGGCGAGGTACTGCGCGGACTATCTGAATCAGAAATGGGATATTGACTACGGGCGAATGAAGGTTGAATGGTATGGCGCGGGACGCAAATCGGAACAAGGCGAAAACTACACTGATATCAGCTATAACCGTGCGGTCGACTTGGTAGTGGTAATGGCAGACGACATGGCTTTTGAGCCGCTGGCAAAAAAGTAAGCGGCACTTCGACAGTCTCAGTGTTCGGGGGATGGGCTTAGTGAGCGCAGGAGATCGCGGTAGGGTTGAACAAAAAAGCTATGGAAGTTATATTAGACAGAAAGGCGTTGAAGGTGCTTGCCCGAATAAACGAGCCGATGAAATACCGAATCGAGCTTGCTTATTGATAGGCTTGCGCACGAGCCGCCCGAGGGCGATATCAAAAACAGGCGCTTATCGTCTGATTTTTCGTTAATGGTATGCGAGGAAAGCTGAAACCGCTACTACGAGCACCCCGAAGATTTTGTCTTATGGAGTGATTATAAAAAGGCAAGAGGTAAAATTATTTTTGCTGGAGGCTGATATGAAATTTGTAAACGTTGAAGAGTATCTGAAACACGAGTTCACTCCGGAAGAAACCGCCGAGCGGGTGGCCGACATCAGGCGGATTCATGCGGAAATCCACCAGGCTGAGCTGGAAGACCCGTTGCCGGATGACTTTATCGAGTATTGCAAGGGGCGGAAGTTCCGCCCGAAGGATGTGGATCTGGTGCAGATGGGGCTGGTGACGGCGTAAAAATGCAAAGT
Source organism: Spirochaetaceae bacterium (assembly GCA_031290205.1). GTDB lineage: Bacteria > Spirochaetota > Spirochaetia > Treponematales > Breznakiellaceae > JAITXS01. The sequence continues at coordinate 563 of JAITNZ010000197.1, read as the reverse complement.
ATGAGGTATATATGAAATCAGTAAATATGGAAGAGTATCTAAAACACGAATTCACTGCGGAAGAAAACGCCGAGCGGGTGGCATGGTTTAGGCGGCATTGTGAAGAAATCCGCAAGGCACAGCTGGAAGATCCGTTGCCCGATGACTTTATGGAGTACGTCAAAGGGCGGAAGACCGATTTAGTGGAGGCGGATCTGGTGCGGATGGGGCTGGTGACAGAATGAACGGCTTTGGACTGGATTCCAACATTGTAAGCTTTCATTTGAAAGGCAATGAAACCGTAAAACGGAACATTGACCAAAGAGTAGAAGCAGGGATAAATGCCGTTGTTCCGCCCTTTGCCTACTACGAGGTGAAGCGCGGTCTGAGAGCTAAAAATGCTACAAGACAACTGCGGCTGTTTGACGAGTTGCTTACGCGCTGTCCCCTTGGCGAGGCGACCGATGCGGTGTTTGAAGCTGCGGTGGACATTCATGCTGCGCTTAGAACGAAAGGGCGTATTTGTGATGAGGGGAAGGCTTTCTCGGTCAGGGCACGAACGCTATGCGTCCGCACTCCTGCCA
>JAITNZ010000170.1 GCA_031290205.1 Spirochaetaceae bacterium | reverse complement strand
TAGGGTATGGAGCAGGAGCGGAAGCGGGATAATGTCGATGATGGTGTCAACTTCAGGCTGAAGGATGTCCGGCTTGCCTTGGGCATGAGCCAGGCGGAGTTCCGGGGCGGACTGCGGGTTAGCGGGGGGCATTACGCAGAGATCGAGCTGGGGCACCGCCGCGTGAACGACCGGCTTACGAGCCTTGTCTGCGCTACTTACGGCGTTCGGGAGCGCTTTCTGACGCAGGGTGAAGAACCGATGTTCTACGAGGCGGCGGGCTCGAAGCAGGATGAGGTATGCCGGATTTTCAGGGAATTGCCGCCTGATTTCCAAGACTACCTGCTGAAGCATGCCAGAGACATGAAAGCGCTGGCAGCGAAAAACAAATAGGTTTTTATTCATGCATATTATATCAGAAAAAATTGCGATTTTTCTAAAAAATTCGATGTTTTTTTGCAAATTTTTTATCTTTTTACCTGTACAAATGTATAGGGGGAAGTCGACCCCTCGCCCCCGCAACGCCCCCCACAGCAGGGTGTTACAGTTACTGCCTTACAGCGACCGCCCAACAGCGCGCGGCAAGGATCCTGGCAGCAGCGTGTGCGCGTTACGCCGCGTACCTGGGAATGCCTTCCCCCGATCAAGAACTGGGGGCTCAAATTTATTTTTACTTGTGCTTATACTATTGCCATGTCGTCTAAAATCTCGATGAATGAGCGGATGTCCGCGCTTCTTGAACAGCTAAACTGCGGACTTTTTGACAAGGAAGATGTTATGGCGCAGGTTCTGCTTTCGTCAATTGCCGGAGACGGTATCTTTTTGCTCGGTCCGCCCGGCGTTGCCAAGAGCCTTGTCGCACGGCGCTTAAAGTTTGCTTTTACCACAGACAGTGCCTCGGGCAGCATTTTTGAATATTTGATGAACCGTTTTAGCACCTCCGATGAAATTTTCGGTCCTGTTTCAATTTCAAAATTAAAAAATCAGGATAAATATGAGCGGAATATTGCAGGCTATCTTCCCTCCGCAAGCATCGTTTTTTTGGATGAAATCTGGAAGGCGGGTCCGGCGATACAGAATGCCCTGTTGACCATATTAAACGAAAAAATTTTCCGTAACGGAGATGAAGAAATCAAAGTGCCGCTGAAGGCGCTCATCTCGGCATCGAACGGGCTGCCCGCAAAAGGTGAGGGGCTTGAAGCATTGTGGGATAGGTTTTTGGTCCGCTTGCAGGTTGGCTGCATCGACGATGATGAAAAATTTATCGAAATGATTACCGCAAATATTAATTCACTGCAAGATACGGTAGCGGCGAAAAATAAAATCACGGAAAAAGAATACCGGGAATGGAATGGCGAAATAGAAAATATTGAGGTGAACGAAAAAATCAGGCGGATAATTTTATATATCAAAAATGATTTAATACCGGCGCACAATGAAAAGCAAGAAAACGAAAAAAAAACGCTCTATGTATCCGATAGACGATGGAAAAAAATTATCCGCCTGCTGCGCACTTCCGCTTTCTTAAACGGTAGAAAGAGCGTCAATGTAATGGACTGCTTCCTGATAAAAAATTGCATCTGGGATGATATAAGCGAAATAGAAAGCACCTCAGCTTTTGTTGACGAGGCGGTGAATACCCATATTCTCAATGAAGTGTTTAACTTTGATGAATTGCGCGACGAACTCAGCTCTTTTTTACAGCAGATTATGAACGAAACTCATGTCATATCCGACACGAGGAGCGAGGAGCTAAAATCGACCCACGAAGAATACTACACCCTTAGCAAAGAAAAACAAGCGTTATATATTAAAAAGTCGGATTATGATTCTTTGAATGAAACTCCCGCGATGGTAAGCCTGTATAGAGAAATAAAACTGAGCTCGGGGTATCTTTCCCATAACCAGGCGGATATTATCAAAAAGAAGTTGGATAGTTTTACCGTTGCCGTCGATGACAAAAACATCAATCTGGAAAACAGCTTTGTTTTCGATAGAAGCGCGTCAGTTACAAAAGGGAACGCGCCGTTTTCCGTCAATGTTGACGAGGTGGAACTTAAAATCGAGACAACAATTGTTGGCGAGCGGCGGCGGCGCGTAACCAAAGCAGAAAAAGTAAAAGAGCGTATCTGGGATAAAAAAATCAAAACTTACCTAGATTATGTAAACGACATAAGGAAGCAGTCTGATGATTTTGTTCAACATGAATCGAAGGAGATGCAGGACAATCTTTTTATTGCGAAAGGAGTTTTAGATATACCGCTTGAATATCTATCCCGCGTAAAAAAAGAATGCGATGAACTGGAAATGCAGATTTTAGAAATCCAGCATACCTATAAAAAAATACAAGACAATTCCACATTGCTGCAATGATACAAAATGATACGAAATAAATTTCATTCGTTTATCAATTTCGGCTCTATCGGCACTCGGAAGTCCAGAACAAGGCTTGCCGACGGGGTATACGACGCTCTTCTGCAAAATACAAAAAACAAGCAGAGCATAGTATCAAAGCCCAAGAGAACGAATCGCCCTTCTCTTATCAAGGGCAAGTCCGAAGCCGACTGTGGCGGATCAAATAGAGAAACAGAGATTTTTTCTTGCGCCCTTAAAAAAATTATCGCCGATAAAAATCTGCTGCTATTTTGCGCGAACAACACTCTGTATGCGGAAGTGATAACGTTGGACATTCTGGATTTTGTTGATGGGGTAAAAAAAAAGCTGCTCGAAACCAGTAATCCCTATAGTGATGAACGGATGTTACTGGAAGATTTTTCACAAATCACCAAAAATGATTTTGACGAAATTTGGGATGGTATAGCATCGTATATAAATGATATATACACCGATGTATTTGATACAGGCTTCTATACGGAAAAGTTTAAAAAATCTTTTCGCGTTTCAAAAAAGAAAAACAACGCGCTTTCTTTTGAAAGCGTCAAAGATTATTTTGCCGACAGATGGAATTATCTTTTAACAGAAAAAACTCGTATCTGGGAAAAAGAATTTATTAACGCGGAAAAAGAAACCTTTCTGCAAGAAATAAAAAGGCGGATTGAAAACCTCAAAACCGTATCAAAAACGCTTGAACCGGGAACCGAAGAATTAGGCAGACTCTGGAATTTGACAAAGGGCACTTGGCGGAAGGCAAGCTATGATGTGCTTTCAAACTATAGTGATTATTTTGCAAAGGATATTACCTTGCAGGAGCTGGCGCGGCGACTCGGACGGAGCCGCATAATGGAAAATGAAACCGAAACCGAGGAGGAGGTGTACTGTGAATGGGGCTTTGAACAAATATGGGAGCTGAACGAAAATGGCAAAGCGGAATTAATCGGAGTTCACACTGGTGATGATATAAGCGCGATATTGCCGGCGGAAATAGCGTTGCTGATGGATGAAGACACCGAATTTTTATTTTTGAAAAAATTTACCGAAAAAAAATTACAGACATTTCACTATCTGGATAAACAGCTTGTCGCAAAAGAAACTACCGATGCCGTTAGCGGGAAAAGAAAAAAACGGGAAGCTATGGGTCCGTTTATCCTCTGTATTGATACATCGGGATCCATGCGCGGCGAGGCGGAGCGAATAGCAAAGACCATGGTGTTTGCCCTCTTAAAGTTCGCGCTCAAAGAAAAACGATTGTGCTACCTCATTTCGTTTTCTACAGAAATCGAAACATTAGAGATAAGCAGCCTTGCATCTCATCTTGATACCCTGACGGAGTTTCTTTCGATGAGTTTTAACGGCGGCTCGAATGCGGGACCGGCGTTTCTGGAAACGCTTGCCATGTTGGAAAAAGACGCCTACCGAAAAGCCGATGTGGTGATGATTTCTGATTTTATTTTACCGCAGTTAGACGGCAGTACCGCTGACCGGATAAAAGCCGCGCAATCGCAAAAAACGCTCTTCCACGGCGTCCTTGTCGGGGACATTGGCGACAATGCAGTGAACCGCGCCTTGCTCGAATCATTTGACACTACCACAGCATACCCCGCGTTTCCCAGCTTGGACTATGCCCCGTGATTTTCAAAACCGCGGGGAACATGCGGGGCGGGGGAGTTGCTGAAGGGCTTTATCTTTACATCAATTCGAGATATTATTGTCAATATGGATATTTGGCAGAGTAAGCAAAAGATACTATTTAATGATGTCGACCCCTCAGGCGGCGTTACACCATTTGCGGTGTTTAATTATTTTCAGGATGCTGCGGCGTTACACGCAGAGGCTATCGGGGTGGGGCGTGAAACGATGTGTGCCAACAAGCAGGTGTGGGTGCTTTCGAGGATGTCTGTTCTTATCGAAAAACGTCCGAAACTCGACGAGGAGATTGTTTTGCGAAGCTGGCCACGCGGTTTTGACCGACTTTTCTGCGTTCGCGATTATGATATTGCTGATATGAGCGGGCATGTGCTGGTAAAGGCGCGAAGCGGCTGGCTCATCCTCGACATTGAAACGCGGCGTCCGCTTCGCCCTCAGTCTCTCTGCGTTCCCATTCCCGTAAACGAAGGACTTGAAGCGTTGAGCGGTGCTCCGCTCGGTCTTGAAACAAGAAATAATCTGAGTAAGATAATGGAACGGGAAGCCGCCTATTCCGATATTGATTTTAACAGACACATGAACAATGCCCGTTATATTCAATGGATTCAGGATTACAGCGACGGGAAAAGCTTACAGAGGGCAAGCTGGATACGCCTTGATATAAACTATTTGGATGAAATAAAATTAAACGAGCGCATAGAAATATGGGCATCCCCAATCGAGCATGGTATCGACGATGACAATGGTGTAAAGTTGGCAATAGAAGGTAGAAAAAAGCTGGGGAATGCGGCGGCGTTTAGAGCCGAACTATTTGTGCATGAACGATAGATGTATTGTTTTTATAGATTCAGGCATAGGCGGCTTGCCCTATTACGCGTATTTTGTTGAACGCAACCCGCATATCCGGGCACTCTATATCGCCGATAGAGCGCATTTCCCCTATGGCGGTAAATCGAAAGAAGAACTTGTTTTTCTGCTCTCGGCTCTGGTAGCACAGACGATAGAGAAGTGTAATCCCGCGATCATCGTTCTTGCCTGCAATACAGCCTCTGTTTCGGCGCTTCCCGAATTGCGAAAAAGATTCGAGGGCATACTCTTTGTGGGGACGGTGCCTGCAGTAAAGCCTGCCATTCTTGCAAGTAAGGCAGGACATATCGGCGTGTTGGGAACTGCGCGGACTATAGAAGATTCCTATATAGGCGGGCTTGCCGCAAGCACAGGGAAAGATTGCAAAGTAACAAGAATCGCCGCTCCCGAACTAGTTGAGTTTGTCGAAAATTCTTTTTTACACGCCAGCGATGAAGAGAAAATGCACATAACTAAAAAATATATTGATCAATTTCGTGCAGTCGGCGTGGACGCAGTCGTACTAGGCTGCACGCATTTTTTATTTTTGTTACCTGAATTTAAACAAGCGGCAACCGGTGATATAGCCGTATATGATTCGATTGAAGGGGTATGCGGGAGGGTAGAAAGCTTGATGAAAACGAAGAATGAAAACATCGCGTTGGTAACTGGTAATAATCAGGTTGAGGATAAATGGAGAGAGGTCGCGGCTTTATATAATTTGAAAGCATATAAGTTTGAGGACTTTGACGGATGAAGGGGCTGGTCATCAAATGTCCCAGAAATATTTTTACCGTAAAAAAAATGGATAATTCCGATTATCCTCAATCTAATATTTTCTATGAATGTCGCATCAAAGGCAAAGTGTTAAAGACCGAAAAGAGATGCTACAATCCGCTTGCACCGGGCGACATCGTTGATTTTGAAGAGTCCGCGCGGGGCAAAGGAATGATATTAGCGCTTGAGCCTCGAAGGAACCTCTTCAAACGATTTAATCGCAAGGGAAGAATGACGCAGATACTCGCGGCTAACATCGATCAGGTTATCTGCGTTACGAGTCCCGCGCAGCCGCCTTTTCGACCGCGTTTCATCGACCGTGTGCTGGTACAGGCGGAAGCGTCAGGGGTGAACGCCATCATCGTGTTGAATAAATCCGATTGTATCGATGCTGATTATCAGGAGAACGGCATCGCGGGTCGGCTTGCCGACTACCAACGAATTGGCTATAAGCTTATTACTGTTTCCGCAAAATCAGGTGAAGGAATCGAAGAGCTTCGCTCGCTTGTGCGAAAGCGGCTGTCGGTATTTACCGGTCAGAGTGGTGTCGGGAAATCCAGTTTGATAAACATTCTCCTCCCTAATGCCCAGCGCAGGACGGGAGCATTAAACGAAAAATATAATCGGGGCAACCACATAACGGTTCTTTCCGAACTTCTTGAAAGCGGGACAGAGGAAGCAATATACATTATCGACACCCCTGGTGTCCGCCAGCTTGTCCCCGACGGATTTGCCGCAGAGGACACTGCGCTGTATATGAAAGAGTTCGCTTATCCGGCGCTTCAATGTGCATTTGGTTTATCGTGCACGCATACCAATGAAGCGGGCTGTAGTATTCGGGATAGTGTCGAGTCGGGGACTATCCATCCCGATCGCTATGAAAGTTATAGGCGGATACGAATCGAACTTCTGGACAAGGAATCGTATACATGATAGAAAAATATTTGCACCTCCTTGAATTCGATACGATATTAAAACGGGTTATTGTTTTTTCAAAAAGTGAAGAAGCCGCCGCTGAACTGCTAACGGATAAACCCTTACAAAATGAGGATGCGGTTACCCAACTAAAAAAACAAGTTGCCGCGATAGCGCATCATCTCTCTTCAAAAGAAATTGAACCCCAGGGCATCCTCCCCCCCATCGCGGCGCACATTCATCGGCTTAATGTTACGGGGTCCGTTCTTGATATAGAAGAAATCTATATGATAGGGATATTTGTTGAAGAAGGACTGCGAATCATCAATTGGCTTTCGAGTGCGGATTATTTTATTAACAAAGATCAAACACTCCTCCGTGCGACGCCCGATTGTAGCGCTATATCAAAAGAGATTTTTGCGGTGCTGGATAAAGATGGAAATCTGCGCGATTTACCTGTGTTTTCCCGCATAAAGCGGGCAATTGCCGGTTTAGAGGGGGAACTAAAAAACATAGCCTCATCGTATCTGGACAATGAGGCAACGCGGCTTATGTTACAATCGGAGCTGCCATCTATCCGCGACGGGCGAACGGTGATTGCGTTAAAGGCGCAGTTCCGCGGCAGAGTGCGCGGTATTGTGCGGGAAGTTTCCGCTACCGGGCAAACCTTATTTGTCGAACCCGAAGAAATTATCGAAAAGAATAATGAGCTTACTATCTTAAACCAACAGCTTGCTATAGAGATCCGCCGTGTCTTACGCGATTTGAGCGGGTGTATCGCGCGCTATAAAGATATGCTTAGCGAATTCCACAAGCAGATTATCTATATAGAAACATTACGCACTCGCGCTCATTATTCTAACAACAGCAAAGGTGTATTCGCATTGGACGGCAGATCAATCAAATTGCTAAAGGCAAAACATCCCCTACTTGGCAGTGCCGCTGTTCCCATCAATATTGAAGTAAAAGACCATATCAGGATGGTAATTTTGAGCGGTCCGAATACGGGGGGAAAAACCGTCGCCTTAAAAACCGTGGGGCTCTTCGTGCTGATGAACCAGGCGGGGCTTGCTATTCCGGCGGAGGAAGGGAGCGTCTTACCGATATTTGACTGCGTCCATGCCGATATTGGGGACGAACAATCGATAGATGCGGCGCTCTCGACATTTTCGGCGCATATACAAAATATAGCCGGAATATTTCGAGAGGCTGGGGAACATTCGCTCGTGCTGCTCGACGAACTTGGTGCGGGAACGGAGGCAGGTGAAGGCGCGGCAATAGCAATGGCGCTTGCCGACGCGTTTATCGAAAAGAGGTGTATGCTGTTAGTAACTACTCATCATGGTGTCCTCAAAAATTATGGATGGACGCACCAATGCGTGGAGAATGCTTCGATGGCGTTTGACAGTCATACCCTCTTACCAAGCTATAGATTGGTGATGGGGGTCCCCGGTGAAAGTAGAGCGATAGATATTGCCGAACATCACGGACTGAACATGAATATCATTTACCGGGCGCGTGAATATATGGAGGAGGGCGCCGGGGATGTTTCAAAATTAATCGAAGGATTAAAAGAAAAATATATCGCTGTCGAACAAGAAAAAGAAAAAATAGAAACTGAAGCGAAATCTCTTTTGGAACAGATACGAAAAAATGATTTAAGAGAGCTGCGTGTGCGGCAGAAGGAAGCGGAAATAAAAAGCGGCGCTATTGCAAATTTACGCGGACTCCTTTCTGAAAGCAGAAAAAAACTTGAAAACCTTGTTCGCGAAGTTAAGGAAGGTGAACTTACTCGTGAAAAAACCCTCGCGGTAAAAATCTTTTTAAGTGATTTCGCCGCCACAGTTCAAACTGAGGATGAGAAGCTACAAGAAGAACTTGCAAGCACACAAAAATATGAAAACGAAATACAAGTTGGCAATGACAAGCGTACAGGGAAAAGTAGCGCCGTGCAAACGATTACCATAAAAAAAGGCGCACAGGTTTTAGTGGGGAATGACCGGCGGCGCGGCACGGTAAAACGCGCCGGTAAAAAAGGGCATTGGATTGTTGAGGTCGGATCGGTGTCGTTGACGTTTAGCGAAAACGAAATTGTTCCCATCATTGAAAAGAAAACAATGCCGAAGTCCGCCCGTTCGATTGTCGATTACACCACTTCCCAACCCGCAGCGGTATTCGAACTCAACCTGCGCGGTATGCGTCTTGAAGACGCGCTTGACGCTCTTGTGCACCAGCTTGATGCTGCTGTGTTATCAGGCTTAAAAAAATTCGCGGTGATTCACGGCAAGGGCGACGGCATCCTCTCCCGCGGCGTCCACGATTTTTTGAAGGACTGCGCTGTAGTAGCAGACTATTATTTTTCCCGCCCCGAACTCGGCGGCGTAGGCAGAACAGAAGTAGTTTTAAAAACATAAAATTTTGAAAATGAACAAGCCCGCAGCAGAGCCACGGCGCACAGGCTCACCTAAAGCTGAACCTGCATTTGGGGAAGGCTTTCTCAGGTACGCGCCCGCGCTCACCGTCATACTTGTTACCGCGCACTTCACCGTAGGGCTTCATTGTCAGCCGTTAACCCCAACACTCATCCAACTCGTCGAGAAGCCCTCACGCACTTGGGCTATGGAGGAATTTCCTGACGTAGCGGGCGGGGCTGGGAAGGTTTGCCGAAAAACATCACTGGTAGTCGGATTTAGTGCCGGTAAGCGGGCACCGACTTCATGTAAGGGGAAAAAACCATCACCGACAGCAAACGTATGGCACCAGCAGATGCATTTTCTAAGTGGCGGTAATTGCGTCCGACGAGGAAATGTACTTGCTTAGAAAATGGGTGCCCGTTTTTCGACAAGCCTTCCCAGCCCCGCCCGTCCCCGCGATTAAAATCGCGGGGGACAGCACAAGTGCGGGAGGCGCTGGAGTTATACTTTGAACTTTGCTACTTCGCTTACCAGCACGTCGATGTTTTCTTTGTTGGCGCCGCTAATCGTGCTTACTCGCGTAACAGCTACGTTGATTTGATCGGCGCCGACTGCCATCTCGTTCATGCCGTTGGAAATTTCCGCCGTGGCTGCTTCCAGATTCTTGCTCTCTTCGATGACCTGCTGGCTGCCTTCGAGCATCTCCTTCGAGCCGTTTTTCACCTGCGTGGTGATTTCGTTCAGCGAGCTAATCACTTCGAGTATCTGCTGGCTGCCTGCGTTCTGCTCTTCCATCGCGGAGCGGATATTCGCCGACTGTGCGGACACCGTCGTTACTCCGTTGGTAATCGCTTCAAACTTCTGAAGCACATCATCGGTGCTTTTGGTAATCTTATCGATGCTCGTTTTTATCTTTTTAAGCACCGTGCTGATCGTCTTGCTCTGTTCCGATGAACTTTCGGCGAGTTTGCGTATCTCGTCGGCTACCACGGCGAAGCCCTTCCCCGCTTCCCCCGCGTGCGCCGCTTCGATGGCGGCGTTCATGCTCAGCAAATTCGTCTGTGCGGCGATGTTCTCCATCACGGCGTTTATTTCCAGCAGCCCCTCGGACTCTTTGGCAATTTCCTGAATGTCCGTTGCTACTTCGGAAAGCCCGCCGCGCCCCACTTCCGAAGCGCTCGCCAGCTCCCTCATGCTCGAACTGTTTTTTTCCAAGGTTGATGCCACCGACTGGATGTTAGCAATCATCTCTTCAATTGCGGAGGAAGATTTTGATACGCTTTGCGTTTGCTTTTCAACCTGCGTGTTCAGGCGTTCGATGTTTACTGTTACCTGTTCCATGGTGGCGTTCGTTTCGGTAACGCTGGCGCTCTGATTCACCACGCGGCTCTTGATGCTCTGAATGTTCGCGGTAATTTCGTTTATCGCCGCGGCGGTCTGCGTCATGTTAGAAGAAAGCTCGTTGCCAATATCGAAGAGCGCTGATGATTGTTGTTTGATGGTAACAACCAACTGCCTGATTTTTTCAAGCGTTAAATTAAAGTAGTGGGCAAGATCGCCGATTTCATCTTTGGATTTTACCTCGATCGTTTTGGTAAGGTCCCCCTCGCCTTCTGAAATATCTTTGAGCACCCGCATTGTGCTAATAATCGGGCGGCTTATCGAGCGGGAAATAAGCAATGCCCCCACGGACATAGCAATCAGTATCAGCGCCGCAATTAAAACACTGACCCGCAGCAGGCTGTATACCGGCGCCATGATCACTTTGTCGGCGACCGCGACCGTAAGCGACCAGGGCGTCGTGGTGTTGCCAATGGTAAACGGCGTTGCAAAAATATGCATATTACCGTCGGCTGTTTTTATCGTATAGTTATAGGCTTTTCCATTCTTTACCGACTCCATCGCTGAAGGAAGATATTTCCCCATCATGTCGCTTTCGGTTTCCTTCATATTCTTGCCGACGCGGTTCGTGTCAAAATGAGATACTACCAAGCCGCTGTTAGAAAAAGCCGCGGCAAGGTCGCTTCCGAAGGGTTTAATAGCCCTAATCATCGCGCGAAGCTCCACAAGGTTAAAGTCAACGCCGGCGACGCCTACGACTTTGCCGTGATTTTTAATGGGAACCACGAGGCTCGTTACCTGCGTTTGCGTTCCGTTCAGCATGTAGGGATAGGGCTCTATAAGGCTTTCTACGCCGGTTTTAAGGGGTATCTGGTAGAAATCACTCGAGTCAACGTCGGCAACCGGTTCCATCCTCACGGTGTTGCCGTCCCGCACCCAATAGGGGAGGAAGCGCCCTGTTTTGTCATGCCCCGGTGTATTAGCATATTCACTGTCCAGACCGTCCAGTGCATTCGGTTCCCACACGCACCACGCAGCAAGAATCGTAGGATGGTCTTCTACAATCCCCTGAAGTATAGTGTTGAGGATTGCCCGCCGTTCCCGCAATGTAAACTCCTGATAGTTTTGCATGATACTGGAAAGGTCCCGCGATATATCCATAAAAGGGTTCATCCAGACTTCTATAGCGTTGGCGTTTTTTTCACCTATGCTCTTCGCGTCTGAATACGTGAGCGTCCTTATTGCCTTCTGTGACAGATTCGTGGTTATACCGACAAGTATGCCGATGCCAACTACATTTAACACGATGATAACTAAAATTAATTTAGCGCCGATTTTCATTTTTTTTGCTCCTGGTTTTTAAGTATTGTCAAGAACGTTCTAAATGATAAATAAACAAATTATACTGAAATAGTCAAATCATATATCCGTGCGTCCCTCGTGCATCGTCACTTTTTCTACCCTCCCGTCATCCCGGGCTCACGACGTCATGTATCCGCTCTGCAATACGCTTTATTTGTTCGTTGCAAGCATGGATATCAAATTCATCGAGTTTGAAATCACCGCCGAGCTGCTCCTTCGCGGTTTCCCGTTCCGGCATTTGAGTCGACTCCAGAGCGGAGATGAAGCGGCGAAAACGGAGCGGTCCTTCGATTTTTTCGGGGGGGGCGGCATTTTCGCCCATGGTGCAATGCGTCTTCTCGTCCGAAGCGGCAATGTAAGCCGAAAGCAGCATGATTTTGACCGTCCAGCGCGTCCCGTATTCATAGATAATTTCGGATAAACCCGCGTCAATAAAAACGGAAAGCGGCAAGGTTTCTTTTATGCTATTGTCCCCATCGAGCCAATTGCCATGGCTTTCCTGCATATCGACGATAAAACAATGCTCGAAGAGCTTCTTCCACGAGAAAAGCGCCTGAATTAAGTCATGCAGATCGGTAAGAGTAATAGTGGAGGGAGCAACAAGGCGCCGCCAGATGTCCGTCCCCCCAATACTGATCTGGACGCTCCGCCAATCGGCATCCTGAACGGAGCCAAATTTCACCAAGGTGATATTACTGCGCCGATAATTATCCAGCGATTTGTCGATCATCTCTTTTACATCTTGAAATGTATCGCCCATGCTTTCCAGTGAATTATCAACCGCGTTAAGTTCGCCTTCGTGCTCCTCATCATCAATATCAAGATTTTCCATGATAAGCGACGCATGCTGCTGGATTTGCGAAAGTATGATGAACGAATGTTTCGGCAGCCAGCGGGCGTCTATCCCGCTCGTTTTAAGCCGTGCGGCAAGGTCGATTACCGCCGTATGCAGCTCCGCGACACGCTGGCGGATAGGTCCCGTTTTTTGATCCGAAAAAATCGAATAGGTCTTTTCGAATTCTTCAGAGGTTTCGATGATATACGCGGCAAGCATTTCAAGATTCCATCGGGACATCTTTATCGAGGACGGAACGATCCGCTGCATAATTTCGGTAATGTCGGTATCGTTTCTGTAAAGCGAGTCGCGTACATAAGATTGCACAACAAATTCCGAGATGGGAATATCGCTCTGAAAGAGCATCGCTTCTATCGGCGTTTCATCACTCTGAGTATGAATGCCGTGAAGCTCCTTAAAATCAGGTATCTCTTTTCCCGCATACCAAAACCGCGATTCTATCCCGAATTGGACGGTTTCGATTTTGTCGGTTTTCTCGTAAATAAAATCGTCAAGCGGATAGGAGGGAACATCGCGCATACGCTGCCCGCCGCAGAAAAACGCCCATGCAATCTGTTCTTCGGTTGCGCAATCTATGCCTACCGTTTCAAAAGATTTTGTAAACCCCTCCTCGGCGACGCGGAGCCACTCTTGCAAGTCGGATTCACTCCACTCATCATTGGAAACATGTTCAAGCGTAAAAGCCGCATTCTTCCAATCGCGGACTCGCGCCACAATCTTATCGCCGGGCACAAAGCCGGTCTCGCGGTAAAAACGCCGCATATCGAGCGTTGTTATCGAAACCTCTGGAGGGTCCTCGTAGGGGTCGGCGTTAAAAGCTTTTTCGTTCTCGGAATTCTCCTGCGCTATATACTGAGGGGCAAATTCCTCGCCGTAAAGCGAATAGTAGGGGTATATTTCTTCGGGGTCGGCTTCCGTGCTGGTGGACGGAAGCGGGCTATCGTTCCAAAAGAATGTCCACTCGAACGGTAAAAGGGTAGGATTGGCGAAAGGGACGCAACGGTGCCCGGGAATGAGGATGCCGTTCAAAAGCTCAATCCGTGTCGGAGTGATGGCAAAGCGGGCGCCGGCAAAACAGCCCGCCCGTGTTATCCATTTATTCACCCCTACTTCAAAGGCGAGGCGCTGCGTCCTGATAAGACGGGCAATATCGCTGGAAAGTCTTCCAAAACGGCGCAGGTCTTTTGCGTGAACGGCGGAGGCTACCTGCTTCAGCGTAAAAGGCTCCGTCCTATCCAATAAAAATTCATAAAGGGCTTCTTCTTGTTCAGGGCTCATCGCCTCTCATAGTATTGGAAATACCCCCTCGCTTTCAAGGTGCCCCTCAGCAAGTCCGCATTGTAATTATTGACGAGATACTAGCGGGGATTTTTATTATCCAATCCAGGGCGAGCGCATTAAAATAAAAAATCACGGAAATCCGCAGATTTTACGGATTGATGCAGAAAAAAGGCTGCGAAAGACGCGAAGAAAATGCGAATTCATAAGGATATTTTATGATTATTCCTGTACATTCGCGTCCATTTGCGGACAATTTGAAAATGCGGAAGAAGAATGTCCACAGGGGGAAGGCTTTCTCGGACAGGGCACGAACGCTATCGCGCACGCGCTCCTGTCATACGGGGGGGCAATCTCGTGCAGCGGCACAAGCGCTAGCGCGCCAGCGCTCGCTGCAATACACGACGCCACGAGCATTTGCTGGAAGCGCCACTTCCTGTCTCGGACGCCTTTTTCTCACTAAAGGCAAGGCTTAGACCGCCTGTGGCGGCGTTACC
>JAITNZ010000161.1 GCA_031290205.1 Spirochaetaceae bacterium | reverse complement strand
CGCGTAACGATGCGGGCAAGCTCATCCTGATTCGAAATCGGCGTGTCGATGACGGGCACGAGTCCCGGGCTTGACGAAACCGATACGAGTGCGACTACCGCGACGATTGCCGCGACCGTGATGCCAACGAGCATGAGCCGCTGGACCATCGTCCATTTTGTCCAGAGACTTTTAATCTGGTTAATGAAATTTGTTAAAAAATCAGGCATGTCCCCTCCCAAGGATTCTTTTACTTTTTTACTAAGGTCCGCTGATAAATGAGCGTCGTCTATAAAAACCGCTTGCTTTTATAGCGTATCCCTCATGCTATCAGACTATCGCATATTAGTCAAGTCCCTCCACGATTGGGTAAGGCGGCTTAAAAATGTTTGCGCTATGCTCAAGCTGAGCTGCGCTTCCGCCTGCGCTATCGTGATGTCGTGAATGTCAATTGATTCCGGGCTGACGATCGCTTGCTGGATAAGGTCCGAGGCGCGGTTGTTCGTCGACGACACCTTGTCTATCGCCCCCAGCATGACGTCGGCAAAGCTTGCCGCATCGCTCCTGTTAAGCCCCGCCGCCCCGAGGCTGCCGTCCCGGAGCACAGCCTGCGCCCCGATTGTCGCCCCGAGCTCGCTTATCGCCCCGCCCTGCTCCAGCCCCCCCGCAAAGCCGACAACGCCCGCAGACGCAATATGGCGCGGATCCTTTACCGTCATAGCAAGCGGATTAAGCTGCGGTAATTCCGGTTTAATTGATAACATTTGTTTTCCTCCCTAATGATGGACTATGGACTATGGACTATGGACTATGGATTTTTACTTCGAAGTATCAGCATATTCCAAGTATTATTCCGATAATTCGAATAAAAAATCCATCATCCATCATCCATCATCCATCATCCATCCTACGTTCTACTTCCAATATCCAGCGCTCTTAAAAACATGGTTTTCGAGCCTTCCACGACTGAGGCGTTTGCTTCGTATGCGCGGGAGGCGGCTATCATGTCGACCATCTCGGTAATTATATCAACATTTGGCATCTCGACGTAACCCACCCGGTCCCCGCTCTTGATCGCGTCAGGATGATTCGGGTCGTAAACGAGGCGGGGCGGCGAATCATCCTTCTGGATTTCCGAAACGCGCACCCCCCGCCCTATGCCGTTGTCCATCCCGTCCGGCAGGAACGGGCTGCGCCAGTAAGCCTGCTCGACACGGGGGCGCATTATCACGCGGCTGCGCCGGTAGGGTCCCCCCTCCGCCGTCCGTGTCGTCGACGCGTTGGCTATGTTGTCGGCGACCGCGTCGGTGCGGAGCCGTTCAGCGCTCATCCCCGAAGACGCTATATTGATCGCATTAAATAATCCCATTTTTTACTCCTATCTTAAAGCCGTACTCACTTGCCGGAACTCAAAGGACGCTGACTGAGTGAGCAGCATATATTTTATCTGATTTTCGACTAAAAGCTGAAATTCATGTTCCGCGTCAACATTGTTTCCATTTGATTTTGATTGAGTTAGATAATCCAGCGTGCGCCGTGGGCGGACATCACGGTAGTCAAGCGGCTGGAAATTCGAAAGATGGCGGGGATCGCTCCGCGTCATATCAACGACCGGCGTGAGCTGCTCCGATTCAAGCGCCCGCCTAAGGCTCGACTCGAAGTTCACCTCGCTCCGCTTGAAGTTGGGCACCTCGGCGTTTGCAAGGTTGTTCGCAATCACCTCGCGCCTAACCGTCTCGGCATCAAGCGACCGGTGAATCAGATCAACCGTCTTAGAAAAATTATTCACAATAAAGTCCCTCCACAGTTTAAGTATCGGCATATTTGCGCCAGTGCCTTAGGCACTTTCATGCCTTGATGCTACGCATTGTCATTTTCCACAAGGGTCATTTCGCGGTGGATCATGCCGTTAATCAGTTCTGTCGGGGTTTTTCTGGTAGAAAGCATCCTCGCTTTGAGGTATTCGGCGGAAAATGCGTCAAGAGCGTCCGCTTCTTCGTCAGTTAGTATCGGCATAGTATGCTCCTTGCAAAGGCAGGGCTAAAAGTGCCTGTGGCACTTTTTTTCGCAAAAACCTTGACTTTTTTTTATTCTTTTCGTATAATCATTGAGTAGGTTGTAAAAAACTGAATTTTCGAGAGAAATCCAGAAAAGACAATCAAATTTTGAGGAAAAGGGGTGCTGCATAGAATGTCCGGTTTATTATTCACTGTTCACACTGTAAAACTCCGCCCCAAGCGAAAATCAGCGACTCTCGAACAAAAACTTGCTCACATGTCAGGAAACGGGCGGACACGCCGAACCGCGTTTTTTACCTTTTACCTGAATATCCAGCGCCTTCCGACACGAGGCGCGCACTCAGATTTGAAATCACACTTTATCGGCAGTCTATCTGAATTGAAGCTCAAAATTTTCGATGCTACGCATCGTCCCTTCCCCCCCCCCCCCCCCCCCCCCATACAGGTACCCCTATGTCTGAGGGCAAAAAAACGCTACCTGGCGCGGGAAACGGGCAAGCAAATGAGCAATTAGCAGAGAGCAAAGAGCAAAGGTTTTGCTCTGACAGCCCGCTAATTATCCATGAAATAGTCTCTTCATTAGAAATCAAAGATAAAAAACCACAGACCACACAGACAGAAGAATTTTTAACCACGAACCAAACGAACGGAAGAGGAATGAGTGATGAAGAAAGATTTTCTTTCCCCATCCCCCATCCACCATTCCCCATCACCCTCTTCAAAAATATAGGAGAAAAAAATGAAACAGGAGAAAAAAATGAAACCTGAAATGAATCGCCCTTTTCTTACAAAAGGCAAGGCAGGAAGCGCCTGTGGCGCATCGGTATTAATTGTATGGACGCTGCTCACAGCATTGGCTCTCGCGGCTTGCGATGTCTCCGGCGGGGTTGCCGGTGGGGGGCAGGTGAAAACGGCTGAGGCTTCGGGAGGCGGGACCGTTTATGGCGAGACCGCCTACGGGGAAGTCGCGGTGGGGGCGGACGGGAAGGCTTCGCTTAGCGTCACGATTCAGGATGCGGCGGCGGCAGCATCTGGGGCAGCAAAGTCTGTGGCGGGACTGGGGGAGGATGATATAAAGACCGCGGCATCGCAGAATATCATCAACTACCATGAGCTTATTATGGTGAATAATGCCGACATTAGCAGAATTGTTGAGTTTGATTCGAAAGACGGCAATTCGCCTACAACACTTAGCGGTGAGGTAGTGATAGGGAACACTTATCATATACTGATTCTTTCGGGACACAAGGATCCGGGCTTCCCGCCCACTCTGCTTGCTTCGAGCTATACCAAGGAGACTTTGACTGTAGGCAATACGCGGATAACTTTTACGATGACGCCCGCCGTCGTGGACGCCTCTTTCGTTGAGGACAGCGTTACGCAAGAGCAGCGGCAACCCGGGCGGCTTGTGCAAATGGTGGGGCTCGACGAGGGGAAGGCATACCGGCTGCGCTATACCATCGGCAATGCCGACGAGGGCGTCGTCTCGAAGGCGTCCGATACTCTGAAAAAGGCTAGGGGGAACGGGCTTACTCCGCTGAAAGAGGCTGAGGGGGGGACTACCAGCGGAATGAACTTTGGGGACGACCTTACGCTCCGCTCGAACAGCGCGACTTTTGCGTCGACATCGGGGACTTCC
>JAITNZ010000097.1 GCA_031290205.1 Spirochaetaceae bacterium | reverse complement strand
GGAATGACGGTTCTTGAAGTTTCGGAACTGGTCAAACTGATGGAGGAGAAGTTCGGCGTATCGGCGGCGGCTCCTGTGGCGGTGGCGGCGGTCGGCGCGGCTCCCGGAGCGGCGGCGGCGCCTGTCGAAGAGCAGACGGAATTTACCGCTACTCTCAAGGCGTTCGAAGATGCGAAGAAAATCGCCGTGATTAAAGAGGTTCGCGTTGTTACTGGTCTTGGTCTGAAAGAGGCGAAAGACCTTGTCGAAGGCGCCCCTAAACCGCTGAAGGAAAACGTGTCGAAGGACGAAGCCGAGAAGATTAAAAAATCAGTCGAAGCCGCCGGCGGCACCGTAGAGATCAGCTAATTCCCGCGCTTGTGCTGCCCCCGTGCCGCCACAGGCGGGGCGGGGGTATCCTACCACAAGGCTAGTATCACATTTGAAGTATGATGCATATTAGCGCAATTATCGTTGCCGCAGGCTCTTCCCAACGTATGGGCGGCGGCGGGAAAAAAGAATACCGGTTTCTGTCGTCAGAAGCCGACGGTTCAAAGCCGTCGCAGACCGTGCTCGGCGCGGCATTCCATACGTTTGCCTCTTCGCCGCGCATTTCGTCCATCATCATCGTTCACCCCGTAAAAGCCGAAATCGGCGAAACAGCCGCTCGCGTGGCGATAGGTGCGCACGCGCTCGACGGGTATCAGGGGGAAGTTTTTTTCGTGCCCGGCGGGGAAAGTCGGCGCATCTCTGTCTTTCACGCGCTTTCGCTGCTCGATGCGCTGGAGGGTAGCCGCTCAGGACTTGTTTTGATTCATGACGGAGCGCGCCCCTGGGTCGATAACGCGCTTGTAAACCGAGTCATCGATGCGGCAATCGAACACGGCGCGGCGATTCCCGTGCTGCCCTTAACGGAAACGCCGAAAGAGCTTGATGAAACCGGCATTTTCGTCAAACAGCACCTGCATCGTTCCCGCTTAGCCCTTGCCCAAACTCCGCAAGGCTTTCACTTTGCTCCAATCCTCGAAGCGCACAGGAAGGCGGCGGAACTCAGCATGAAAACGAATACTGAGTGGACCGACGATGCGGAAATCTACGGCGCTTTTCTTGGAAAGGTCGCCGTCGTGTCCGGCGATATCCGCAATAAAAAAATCACTTTTTCAGGCGATCTATAAGCACGAACCTCACGAATAAAAATTTACAATTCAAGTTGACATTTTTCCACCCTGCCTGAAGGATAATATGCTTCGGCGTAGAATGAGCCTTCAAGTTCGAGGGGCAGCGCGATATCAAGGGATATGTTTTTTGGGGGGAATGAGCCAAGGATAAATTCGATTCCTTTCTCACTAATCAAATAGGGAACCGGCGATAAATAGACAAAAGGCGGAAGCATATCATCATCTGCCCGCTGCTGTAAAAAAGAATCTTTTGCTGAAACAAAAAAAAGGCGGAAACGCTCAGGCTCAGGCTCGGTTTCTATTGAGGAAAAAATTTCTAGGTGAACCAGACGGCGGGTAAGCAGCAATGTATCACGTGTATGAACAGTAAAGGATGGTTCGACGGTGTTCAATACACTATATTCTTGAGGTGTTTCCCGCATGGACTGGTTCTGTTCATTTCTAAGATTAAATATACTGAAGAGGTTTACCACGATGTCAATATAAGGGATGCAGACAAAAAGAATACCGAGGCAGAGGACGATGATATTTCGGACAGGGGGACGGCTTTCCCGGTCAACGCACGAACGCGGACATGCCCTCGCTGTTGCCATCTTCGTTACCGCGACGGTGTAGAACGCCCTTCTCAAAGTGGAAGCAAGGCATAGATGTGCATCGGGCACTGCCTCAGGCACTGCGCGAGGGCAGAAAGCGCCTCTGGTGTGATAGAGCAGGGTAAAAAAAAGTAACGAGAGTGTTGCGAGCATCAAAAGCACCATATCAATAAACAGGATGATTACAATACTCAGCGTAAAAAAGAGCAATAAAAAAAGATATAAAAAATCCCCCCGCTTTTTGTTGTATTTATAGAGGAGGACGACGCTGAAGAGCAGCACCAGTTCTGCGATGTAGGTGCACAAAATAATTTTTTGTTCGGATAGAATCATAAAGCTACTTTTCAAATACAAGAGCATATAGTTTTTACTATTATTCGTAATTATGTTTTGCGAAAAGTTTTTCTCTGCCGCAATCCATCGCGATACAATCATTGAAAGTTTTTCTGCTTGCTCTCCGCTAGAATTAGTTCCCCCTTCGCCGCTTTTAACGAACAATATATTGACACCGTTTTTAGATGCCATATCGATCTGCGGCGTATTTGGCGCAATACCATTCCGATATAAAAAATTATAGTTTGAAGGAAAATTAAGCAGAAAATCATGTGCGTTACAGAGTGCAATAAAAGGTTCAAGCAGAGACAAGGGCGTCGTATAATTTGTTGATGCCTGCACAATCTGTAATGCTGTCCCCCCCCCAAAAAAAAGACGGGCATAGAGCACAACGGTGTTTTCGTCATGGATAGAATCCAAGAGCGCCTGTAAACCTGCACAACCGTCGGCACCCGCTACCGCCCCCCAGTCATCGGCAAGAAAAGCAACACGGAGAGGAACCGGCGCACCCTCTTGCAGAATGTTTTTTATAAAGTCAAGTGCAAACTTCAAACCAAAATGAAAATCCTCGTCAGTATCATCAAGTGATGAAATAGGGATTGCCAAAATAAAATTTTTTTCTCCCCCTCCCCCTTGTGCGCCCCCCCCCTCACTGGTGCTCTGGACGTCAACATAGATTGAGACGCCGTAAGCGCCGTAATCCGAAAAGAGCGATTCTTCGGTAAAAGTGATGTTTTCGTCCGTTAAACGCTCTTTAAGCAGCGTTTCCCGCCTCGTTTCCCGCTCCCGCACACCGGACGCTACGGAAGTATCATCAAGAGCGAAAATCAAAGCAGAATGAGCGAAGAACAGAAGGATGCTAAAAATGAGGGGGGGGGAAATTGGGGGGAGAAATTTCATAGGGTTTCCGCGCGGATAAGTAATTCGTCTATCCAGTGTATAATTCCGCCTAAGGCAGTGCCTGCGGCACTTTCAGCCTTGCCTTTGCCCTTGGTAAGGGAAGGGCGGTTTGTGCTCTTGTCATTTAATATTCGCACAATACGAAATGATTCTGCTATCGTGTTCCCAATTACCCCCGGCAGCCGCAACGTATCGCTCATCGTTATTTTCGAGAGCATGAGTAAGCCTTCGATAGTCGCCGCTTTTTTTAAGGCGCCAAGCAGCGCGCCCTCTGTTATATCAAAAGAAGCAATGCTGAAAAGCACTTTCCCATAGGGGCTGAGCATATTACAGAGCACGATGGTGGAAAACACGAACAGCGTGATAAATGGATTCCCCGCTCTACCGCGGACAGCGGCTATTATCCAGAACATTATAAACAAAGCAAGGCGGATACTTGTCCATGGAATAAAGAGCACGGTAATTGATAAGACGGCGCCAATGATAAACAGCATCACTTCTTTCGTGAATCTAATTTTTTTTGGGGGGCTATGTGGTGAGCGCCGCATGGCTGCGCCGTTTTCATAGTGAAGGCAAGGCATGAAGGCGCCTGTGACGCTTTTATACCACACTGATTGTTGTGTAAACTTTTCAGTGAAGAGCCCCAGAAGGAAGCCGCTAATAATTCCCACGAAGAGGAAGGGCGGCGCGATATACAAGGCGCTTTCCCCAAGAATAAAAAAGCGTGCAAGGACTAACTGCGTAATGTTCGAAAGAAACGCGCCTGCAACACTGATGCCGACAAAACTAATCGCGCCGCGCCGCGCCCCACCCCCGTGAAACACACGGGCAAGTAGGAACATGAAGAGGCTCGATGCCGCCGTGCCTGCAAATGAAAATAAAAATACATACGAAAAGAGTGTCCCCGATATAAGCGCCTGTGCTAACACTTTAACGGCGACCAGCGTTCCGAAAAAAGAAAAGGGAAGATGTAATGCCAGCAAGAGCGGAACATTAGCAAGCCCCAAGCGTAAGAAGGGGAGCGGTTTGGGTATCATATATTCGATGGTAGCAAGGAAGAGGCAGCACGCACCCAATGCAGCAAGCGTCTTCTGCGAATCACCATGTGGCGGCATCGAGTTCATCCTTTTGCCGCGCGGCGAAACCTTTAGTGGAACCTTCAGTTGAACCTTCAATGGTAACGATAACCCGATTCGGAAGACAGGCGGCAAATTGCCCGGCGCGGTCGACCGCCCCCATCGAGATACATGTTTTATTTTCGCAAGGCGAAGCAATGATACGCGCGCTGCCATCTTTCATTTCGATAATCGTTTCACCAAGCGGTCCCTCGACGGCAAGCGTCACGTCCGAACGTAGCGGGTATTCCCAACTTACTTTTTTTTCTTGGGCGTGTATTTTGATTATCACCTCGCTGTTTACTCCGCCATAAACAAAAAAAGCCGAAGCGAGAGTTATCGCTCCGGCAATTGCGGTAAGAAGATAGTCAAGCGGGCGCAAGATCCGTGCGATCCGATTACACACCTAAAACAGAAGTAACCTCGGGAACCTGATGTTTTAGGTAGTTTTCAATACCATTTTTTAATGTCAACTGCGCATGAGGACAAGACCCGCACGCTCCCGTCAACTTCAACGAAACTGTCCCCTCGGAGGAAACAGACACAAACTCCACATCACCGCCGTCCGCTTGAAGCGACGGACGCACATCGTCAAGCGCATCTTTAATTTTTTTTTCTAACATTTGTATTCTCCTAACATTAAAAAAATATATCGGTATTCAGAAAAAATGTCAATGCACTTCAGCGCCTCCGGGTGCACTTCAAAATTCGTGGTAAATCAGGTAGGCGCTATGGTAATCTCAAGTATAAGGAGGGGGGGGAAGTCTCCCCCTCGCCCGATAATTGCACCCGAACCGGTGAGGGTGTTTACGCAATTAATCTAGCACGGCGTAGCGCCAGCGAAAGCTGCTGTTCAGAAGGCGTTATCAGCGCGCCGCGCCGCAAAATTGCGTCGCTACCCCGCCCAATAATAGCACCCGATGGGTGTTGTTGCGGTTAATCGTTCATGGCGTGGCGCAGGACAAGT
>JAITNZ010000042.1 GCA_031290205.1 Spirochaetaceae bacterium | reverse complement strand
GTCCGCAGTTTGAAGCCCAAAAGCGCAGACATAATGGGTTTATTTCGAGCATTTTGGGCGAAAAAATGCGGGCAAAGATGAGCAAGATTGCCGCGCATGAGTTTCGCAAGAGGTCTAATGAGTGGAGCTAGCAAAAAATGCTTGAGTCGGCGCCCCAGACGCAAGCGGCACGCATACACGCGCCATAAGTACAGTATGAAAAACATGAAAAAATTATTGCTGCCGGCGCTTTTGGGTTTTGCTGGCTGCATCTCGTTTCAATTTGCCGAGCGCTTTAATGCGGGAAGCTATCGGGGCGAGGGGACGGGGCATAACGGCGCTATCGTCGTAGAGGTCGAGACGGACTCAGCATCGATACTCGATATAAACATCATCGAACAGCACGAGGATGCGCTTGTCGGCGGGGAGGCGATGCGGGAATTAAAAGAGCAGATACTCGAAGAGGATTCCACCTTTGTTGACGCAATCAGCGGAGCAACGATTACCAGCGAAGGTTTTCTTCATGCGGTGGACGAGGCATTATCTCATGGGCGCCGCTAACTACATACTCTCTAAAAACGGAATACAGACTAGGTTGAGGGCGGCGCGTAAGACGGCAAGCACCGCGCGACAGAGTTCAAGGCGCGCGCGCTGCAAGTCCTGAGTATCCGCGTTAAGCACTGGGCATTCATGGTAAAAGCGCGCGAAGTTTTTTGAAAGCTCGTAGAGGAATGAGGCAAGCAGCGAAGGATTCATCGCACGCGCCGCCGCTTCGAGCGCCTCGGGGTAGGCGGCTATCGTTTTTACAAGCTCCCATTCGCTATCGCTCACCAGCAACTCAAATTTTATTTTAGCATCATCATTTTTGCCTTCGAGTAATGCTTTCGCCTCGTCCTTTTGCAATATTGATGATATGCGCGCGCCCATATACTGAAGGTAGGGGCCCGTATTGCCGTTAAAGCTGAGCGATTCTTTCGGATTAAAAAGCATATCACGTTCAGGCGACACCTGTAAGAGATAGTAGTGCAGCGCCCCCAGCGCGATTTTCTCCGCCGTTTGCGGGGCATCCCCGACGATTTCTTCGCGCGCTTTATCTCTGATTTCGGCAAGCGCCATATCGCGCAGTTCATCAATCAGATCGTCAGCATCGACGACGGTGCCTTCGCGGCTCTTCATTTTGCCTTCCGGAAGATTTACCATACCATAGGATAGATGATAGAGGTCTTTCGCCCATGCAAAACCCATTTTAGCAAGAAGGATGAATAACACCTGAAAGTGGTAACGTTGTTCACTACCAACGACATAGACTAATTTATCAAATGCCCAATCATCATGGCGCAGAATCGCCGTGCCAAAATCCTGCGTTATATAGAGTGAGGTGCCGTCTTTACGCAACAGCACCTTCTTATCAAGATTCTCCGCCGTTAAATCGGCTTGAATAGAACCATCCACCTCTTTGGTGAAGAGCCCCCGCTCCAATCCCTTCAACACTTCATCTTTACCACGCAGGTACGTATCACTCTCGAAATAATATTTATCAAAACTGATGTCGGTGCGTTTATAGGTTTCCTTCATGCCGTTTACCGTCCATTGATTCATCTGCTTCCAGAGCGCAACCGTTTCGGTATCTCCCGCTTCCCATTTTAGCAAGAGTTGCCGCGCACGCTCGAGCGCAGACTCCTCTGCTTTTTCCATTTTTTCCATCAAGCTAAAACGCACATACCATTTACCTACAAAATGATCACTTTTGATATGCGCGGATTCGGGGGTTTCACCATTGCCATATTCCTGATAGGCAAGCATAGACTTACAGATATGTATGCCCCTATCGTTAATGATACATACTTTTTGGACTTCGGCATTACAGGCGGCGAGTATGCGGGAAATGCTTTCGCCTAACACATCATTACGGAGATGCCCCAAATGCAGCGGCTTATTGGTGTTGGGGCTTGAAAACTCGACCATGATTTTTTTACCGCACAAATCTTTTTTATCACTATTTTTCCCCCCAGTAAAAAAATCTTTGTTTGCATTGAGGGCGGCGCTGATTACACGAGAGGCTGTTTGTGCGCGGTCTAGTTTTACATTGACGTAGGGTCCGAGGGTAAACACTTCGGCGCTGCCTTGAGCAAGAGACGGGTGATTCACTTTGTTTACAACTAAAGCGGCGATCTGCGGCGGCGATTTCTTAAACTTTTTCGCAAAGGGAAACATGGGGAACCCAAGATCGCCCATCTCCGGCTTGGGCGGTAATTCAGCAATAATATCGCCGGTATCTACCGTTTCGCCTAGATGCAATTCTTCGAGCGCTTCGTTCAAGGCGGCGCAGATTTTTTCTTTCCAGATATTTTTTTCATCCATAATTTCATCCATAATTATAAACTCCCTAGCATAGCCAACATTTTGGTAAAGCTATTTTTTTCGCGGCGGAATGAGCCAAGCCGTTCATCGGTTAATGTGCAATTCGTGCAATACATAATATTTTGAACACCACACTGAACAAGGAGGTGTGCATTTGCCGCCTGCATATCAATATAATATTCTTTATCCACAGATCCACATACACGGACAGGATTCCCCAGCGGATATACGCCGCTATCAGAGCCAAACTCCGCATAATATTCTTGTGCACGCCCTGCATCAACCTGATATACATTGCCTTGTATACAGGGACCAAGGACAGCCGAAACATCCCCTGCATCTGTGCCGAACTCTGTGTGCATTAGCCGTAGCGCATTCACCACGATGCCTGTTCCCTTCCAGCCGGAATGACAGAGCGCATATACCTTATGGATATTATCATAGAGGTAGACCGGAAGGCAATCGGCAACCGTTACCGCAAGCACCGCCGGCGGCGTGCCCACAAGCGCGTCCGCATCGGGGTACACGCCGGTTTGCGGATACACAGCAACAGCTACATCGTGGGAGTGCGTTTGATTACAGGCATAAACCCTGTTGGCATCTACCTTCAGTTTATTGAATAGCGCCCGCCGGTTTTCAGGATGATCCAATCCCATATCACCTGCCGCTCGAAGCGAAATACAACAGCGAACCCCCTCAATCTTTTTCGCGTTAAAGCAAAAAAAGAATTCGGCATAGTTGGTATGGTAGTTTAATTCAAACGAGCTTATATTTATCATTTAATCATCAATGGCATCTACCGCTTTAATATCATCAAGTAACTGAACGGCGGTATGAATATTTTTTATAGCCAGTGCAAGTCCATCCATAAAGGTAGTGCCTTTCCCGCATATCTTGGGAAGATTGGTAAGCGTATCATATCGTGTAAGATGTCCTACGCTGGCAACCCCGTCCAAAACTTTTTCCATCGAAACAAGCGCATCGTAAGCATTTCTAACAATCTTTCCAACCTGTTCGTCCGCCTGTTCGGTAATAGCATGAACTTTTCGTCTGCGGATAGTAATTGATTGTATATCGGCGGAAATCTGCGCCCATTGTTTTCCTAGATCGCCCGAAGCGGAAAGCGATATATCGAACGCTTTTATTATATCATCAAGTTTGATTAACACATTATAACTTTCTGTAAATTCAATGCGATTCTCCTGCCTGCAAAATTCCCCGTCAATTAAGATAGGACGTATAATAATATTTATTTCGGGCATAAATATTCTTTTATGAAATGTTAATAAAAATGAGAGCAGCAGCACGCCGTTAATAGGAATCTGTTCCGAATCCTGATCCGCCTCGCTGGATTCAAGCGGCAGTAATTCGCCGCCGTCAAAATATTTTTCCAGCGCTTCGACTAATTTTTTGTTCCGCCGTTCCCGTATCCATTGTGCAAAATTGGATTGTGTAGATTCAATCCAATAATTTTTATATACCGCAAACCAATCTTCCCCGCCGGCAAGCTCGGAAGGTTCCCATGATAAATCCCGTAACGCGCACCGAATTATTTTTGTCAACGGAATGTGTTTGTTAAAACTCCGTATCACCCCGATTGCTTTTTCCGCACGCTGAATAAATTTTTGCAATTCTTTATCTTCGTCAAAGTCCTGTTCATTCTGATGTTCCTGCATCGTAAAAACAAAAAGCGCGCTCAATAGTTCCATCGACGGAATTTTTTTCATTGAAAAAAGAATATTGTTCAAGCCGATAAGCTGTGTTTTTACAATGCTTACCGGGCATACCGCGCCGTCATCGCCTGAATTTTGCTTGAATGCCATAAGAAAACGATCATATAAAAATGACGAGAGCGCTTTTAAGCAGAAAAGCACCCGAACATTTTGATACATGATCTCGTGCACGTCATCGGTAATTTTGGCGGTTTCCTTTTCGATACACTCAAGAGCTAGGGTGCGCAGTTTCGTGTCGGCAAGTTCAGGATGTGCACCCGCAAGAAGATTGGGGTCGGTGTTTTCGACGAGCGCTTCGTGAATATCAGGCAGTGAAAGCGAGGCAAGGTATCCCATAAAAGCGCCCCTATCACGCTGAACGCTCGAATCAAGCGCGGCATAAAAAAACCGCGCCGACTCCTTTAGACTGGCAATTTCACTGCGGAATCCTTCTTTTAACAAGGACTCCTGATAATCATAGCGCCCGGGATAGAGGATGTTAATATCCCGCCCGCACGCGGCTACCAGATCGTTGAGGTATATGTCATGGGGCGTTTTGCTGGTAAAAAGCCCCAGTAGCCAGTACCATAAACGGGTATACCACGCTAACCGGTCGAATTGCGCGTCCGTTTTCTCCTGCTTTTCCGGATCCTGCACGCCGATAAGAGGCTCTTCCGAAAGCACGCTTTGCATTTTTAACTTGTTGAGTAATCTGGACTTCTCGTCTTTATCCAGATTTGAGGCAAGATTGTTAAAAGCATTGGGGGATTCCATTTGATGGAACTCTACCATAGATAGACGCAAAATTCAAGATGTTACCCAAGAAAGGGGTGCACTTCAAAATTCGTGGTAAATCAGGTAGGCGCTATGGAAATCTCCAGTATAAGGAGGGGGAAGTCTCCCCCTACGGGCGCACTGCGTTGCGCCCTACCCCCTCTGCGGGGCGCCGCCCCG
>JAITNZ010000022.1 GCA_031290205.1 Spirochaetaceae bacterium | reverse complement strand
CGTACCCGCGTACCCGCGTACCCGCGTACCCGCGTACCCGCGTACCCGCGTACCCGCGTACCCGCGTACCCGCGTACCCGCGTACCCGCGTACCCGCGTACCCGCGCAATTATTTAGGCTAAGAAAGTTTTGTCAAGCCCCCTCGCGGGGTGTCCTGAAACATCGGCTGTTCGACCTGAAAGTGCGCGAGCTCATAGGCTACCGCGATATGGTCTACATGCTTTTTCTGCGCGACTTTACCAGGGCATACAAGCAGACCATACTCGGACCGCTCCGGCATATCGTCCCCCCGCTTTTTTCCACGGTGGTGTTCACCTTCGTGTTCGGCATTTTCGCCGCCAACGCGTACATATTCAGCACAGTATATTTCCACCGCCTCGCCACGGTGATAGCCGCCATCTTCAGCGCCTTGCTAAAACTCTTCATACAATTCGCTCTGCTCATAGAAGGTTTTAGCCGAGGAGTGCGCGCGGCATGAGGGATTTAGCGTTTTATAGGGATAAAAAAATTTTGATAACCGGTCATAGCGGTTTCAAGGGCTCGTGGCTTTGCACTATTTTGACACTCGCCGGAGCTGATGTAAGCGGCTACGCACTTGAAAGCCCGACAATGCCGTCCCTGTTCGCGCAAACTGGACTGGCGGATAAAATATATTCGATTGCAGGGGATGTCAGAAACAGGGAAGCGTTGCTACGCGCCGTTCGGGAGGCGGAACCGGAAATCGTTTTCCACCTTGCCGCCCAGCCCCTAGTCCGGCTGTCATACCGGGAACCGGCGGAAACGTATGAAACCAACGTGATGGGAACAGTGAATGTACTTGAGGCGGTTCGCCTCTGCCCGTCGGTGCGCTCTTTTGTAAATGTTACCACCGACAAAGTATATGAAAATAAAGAATGGCACTGGGGATACCGCGAGAACGAGAATCTGTGCGGTTTCGACCCCTATTCAAATAGCAAATCGTGCAGTGAGCTTGCAACATATAGCTACCGTAATTCGTTTTTCAACGATGCGAAGGTATGCGCCGTGTCCACTGCCCGCGCCGGTAACGTGATAGGCGGCGGAGACTGGAGCAAAGACCGGATAATTCCCGATTGTGTTCGAGCGGCATTAGCGGGAGAAACCATCATCGTGCGGAACCCCTGCTCGGTGCGTCCGTATCAGCACGTATTAGATTGTCTTTCCGGGTATCTTCTGCTTGCGGAAAAACAATGGGCGGACAAGACGCTTGCCGGTAACTACAATTTCGGTCCCGACGAGGAGGACTGCGTGACGACCGGCGCCATAGTCGATTTGTTTTGCGATGCATGGGGCGGAGGGCTTGGCTGGACGACCGAAGGACCGGGAGTTCAACCCTATGAATCGACTTTCCTGAAACTCGACTGCTCGAAAGCCAAAAAAGAATTGAACTGGAAGCCGCGCTGGAATATTCGGCAGGCAATAGAAAAAACCGTCGAGTTTTCAAAACTCAAAACTGACGCCGAGCGTGCTGATTGCGTGGAACGGCAGATAAAAGAATATTGGTAACTACTCAGGACACCCTATTATCTCAATGCTGGTAACTTATTCATCCATCCGCCCAAGGGCGGCGCACAGCTTCTTACGGCTCAGCGTAGGCGGCGTTTTCGTGCCGCCTACATTCGATTAGTTAATACATGCCGTCCATGCCGCCCATGCCGCCGCCGGGCATTGCCGGAGCTTCTTTCTTTTCTGGGATGTCGGTAAGTGCGCACTCGGTGGTAAGCAGCAGCCCCGCAATGGAAGCCGCATTCTGAAGCGCAGAACGAGTAACCTTGGCAGGATCGATAATCCCCGCTTTCACCATGTCAACCCATTCCTCTTTTGCCGCGTCAAAACCGATACCGGCAGCGGCGTTCTTCGCTTTATCCACGATGAGCCCTGCGTCAAGTCCGGCATTTTCGGCAATCTGGCGCATAGGCTCCTCAAGGGCGCGCCTGACAATCGTAAAGCCGGCTTTTTCATGCTCGGTCAGCCCCTTCATGTTCGCCTTCTCGACGGCGGGAATCGCCTGAATCAGCGCAAGCCCGCCGCCGGGGACGATGCCCTCTTCGATCGCGGCGCGCGTCGCCGAAAGCGCGTCCTCAACACGGTGCTTTTTCTCTTTCAGCTCGACCTCAGTCGCCGCGCCGACATTGATGACGGCAACGCCGCCGGAAAGTTTTGCAAGCCGCTCTTGCAGTTTTTCTTTGTCATACTCGGACGTGGTATCCTCAATCTGCTTCTTAATCTGGGAAATTCTCTCTTTAATGTCTTTTTGGTTGCCCGCGCCGTTGATGATCGTCGTGTTATCCTTGTCAATCTTGATAGTCCGGGCTTTGCCAAGCGCCGAAATATCGGTATTTTCAAGCTTGAGACCAAGCTCTTCGGTGATAACTTCGCCGCCGGTAAGAACGGCAATGTCCCGCAGCATCTCTTTTCGGCGGTCGCCGAAGCCGGGCGCCTTCACCGCACTGGCGCGGAGCGTCCCGCGGAGGCTGTTCAGCACGAGCGTCGAAAGCGCCTCGCCGTCGATATCCTCGGCGATGATGACGACGGGTTTGCCCGTCTGAACGATTTTTTCGAGCAGCGGGAGGAGGTCCTTCATCGACGAGATTTTTTTGTCATGGATGAGGATGAACGCATCCTCGTAGGTGCAGGTCATGCTGTCGCGGTCGGTTACAAAATATGCCGAAATATAGCCGCGGTCAAACTGCATGCCTTCGACAAAATCGATCGTCGTTTCCATCGTTTTGGACTCTTCAACGGTGATAACACCGTCTTTTCCGACTTTTTCCATCGCATCGGCGATGGTTCCGCCGATAAGTTGGTCGTTATTCGCCGAAATCGACGCGACATTGGAGATTTCGTGCTTGTCCTTGATCTCTTTTGAGTTTTTCTTGATCTCTTCGACGGCAACTTCCACCGCTTTGTCGATGCCGCGCTTCAATTCGATGGGAGTCATCCCCGCCGATACCGATTCAAGCCCCTTCTTAACGAGCGCATACGCCAAAACGGTCGCCGTTGTCGTGCCATCGCCGGCAACATCGTTCGTTTTTGTCGCAACTTCCTTCAAAAGCTGAGCGCCCATGTTCTCGTAAGGGTCCGCAAGCTCAACCTCTTTCGCGACGGAAACCCCGTCTTTCGTTACCGTCGGTGCGCCGAATTTCTTATCCAAAAGAACATTGCGCCCCTTCGGTCCAAGGGTTACTTTTACCGCTTTTGAAATCTGCTCAACTCCCGCAAGAAGCTTTCTGCGGGCTTCGTCATTAAAAAGTAATTGTTTTGCCATTTTTTCTCCTCTTACCCACGCCCAATGCGCTTCATGTTTCAGAGACGTAGGTAGCTTACATAATTTTTAATTATTCCGCCGCTCAGGCGGACTAAAACTAATATAATAGATTTCGCTAGTTTTGACAATACCTCCAGCGCCTCTCCATTTGCTCTGGTGCCCCGCGATTTTAATCGCGGGGACGGGCGGGGCGGGGAAGGCTCATCAGAAAACAGGCGCCCATTTCCTAAGCAAGTACTTTTCCTCATCGGACGCATTTTCTGCCACTTAGGAAAA